>NZ_VYKE01000308.1:0-2919 GCF_032424515.1 Pseudomonas sp. JV245A | reverse complement strand
GGGCTCGGCAGCGGCTACAGGGGCCGCAAGAGCCCCCGGGGCGTCAGTAGGCCATGGTCCAGGTCAGGGTGTAGGTGCGGCCACGGCCCTGGTAGTCGTAGAGGTAGTCCGGGCCGTAGGTCGGCGAGTAGAACAGCTTGGCGCGCTGGCCCCAGACGGTGCTGTACTGCTTGTCCAACAGGTTCTGGATGCCGCCGCTGAAGGTGCCGAACTCGGTGTCGTGGCTGCCCAGCAGGTCGAAGGTGGTGTAGCCGTCGATGGTGTTGGGCGCATCCACGCTGTGGGTGGCGTCGATCTGCTTGACCGCGTCGTCCTTGAGGGTGAAGGCGTGGTTGCCCTGCAGGCGCACGCTGCTGCTGTCGTCCTTCCAGCCGACGAAGGCGGTGAGCTTGGACAGCGAGGCATACCGCGCATCACGCTTTTGCCAGCCGCCGTTCTTGCCCTCCTCCTCGGAGCGCACGGCATGCAGGGTGCCGCCCAGCTCCCAGCCGTTCTGGAAGTGCCGGGTCAGGGCGCTTTCAAAACCGTAGTCGCGGCTTTTCTGGTCCTTGACGTCGATGGTCAGGGTGGCCTGGTCGGTGGTGATCACCTTGTCCGACCAGATGTAGTACAGCGCCGCCTGGGCATCCCAGTCGCTATCGGAGAAGCGCCAGCCGGTCTCCACCTGGCGGCTCTTGATCCCGGCCAGGGGGTTGTCGTCCACGCTCAGGCCCGGCTTGCCGTAGAACTTGGCCGGGTCCGGCAGATCGAAGCCCTCGCCGTAGTTGACCCACAGCTGGTGGCCGTTCTTGAAGTCGTAGATGGTGCCCAGGTTGTAGAGGTTGACCGCATAGTCGTTGCTGCCGCCGGGCACGTTCTTGAACTGGCCCACGTCCACGTCCATCTGCTGGCGCCGGTAGCCGCCGGATACCGTCAGGTTGTCGGTGGCGTGCCAGTCCAGCTGGGCATAACCGGACAGGCCATCGACCCGGTAGCTGGGATAGCGCGGCGCCTTGCTCTGGGTCACCAGGTCGAGACCGCCGCTGCCCGAGGAGATGCCCTGGTCGAAGGTGCTCTGCTGGGCATTGAAACGCTCGCGGTCCAGGTCCACGCCGTAGGACAGCTTGAACGCCTCGAACTCCTTGGCGAACAGCGCCTTGAGGCTGGTGACTTCGAAATTCTGCTGGGATGCGGCGAAGTACACACCCTTGGAGCCTGCGGGGCTGCCGCTGTTGTAGTAGGGGAACGGGAAGAAGTTGTCGTCTTCCTTGCGGTACGAGGCCTGCAGGTAGAAATCCTGGCCCAGCACGTCGCTGTGGTGGTAGTTGGCGTTGAGCAGCAGGCGCTTGGTACGCGGTTCCAGGTCGGTGGAATAGCCGCCGCGCAGCTCGGCGTCTTCCAGGTTGGACGGCGCCTTGTACTTGAGGTTGGGGAAGTAGATCCCGGTGCTGCCATGGTTGCCGGAGTCGTAGTACTGGGCCAGCAGGTCCAGGCTCTGCTCTTCGTTGAACTGCAGGGCCAGGCTGCCCATCAGGTCCAGGGTACGGTTGTACTGCAGGTCAGTCTGGGTGTTGTCGATGAAGATCTGCTTGCCGGCACCGTCATAGAACGCCTGGTTCTGCTCCCCCGCCACCGCCAGCCGGCCGCTGATGGCTTCGTTGCCGCCGCTCACCGACTGGGCGATGCGGGTCGTCAGGTCGTCACTGTTGTTGAAGCCGCTGCTGGCCCCCAGCTGGGTCTCGAAGCGCGCCGGGCCCGGTTCGCCTTTCTTGGTGACGATATTGATGATGCCGCCGGTGGCGCCGCCGCCGTAGATGGCGCTGGCCCCGGACAGCACTTCGACCCGCTCGACGTTGAACGGCGAGATGCTGTCGAACTGTCGGGACAGGCCCCGGGAACTGTTCTGGCTGACCCCGTCGATCATCACCAGCACGTTGCGCCCGCGCATGTTCTGGCCGTAGTTGGTGCGCCCTTCCGGGGCCAGGTCGAGGCCCGGTACCAGCTTGCCGATGGCTTCCTTGAGGCTGACCCCGGTGCTCAACTGCTCGCGCAGCTGGCTCTGCTCCACCACCCACACGGTGCCGGGAATCTCGCTGATGGCGGCGCTGGTGCGTGACGCCACGGTGACCTGGGTCGGCTTGAGGTTGAGGCTGGCGGCCGGCACGCCAGCCCGACGCAGGATCACCGTGTGCCCGTCGCTGAACGACCAGCTCATACCACTGCCGGCCAGCAGGCTTTGCAGGGCCTGGGCCACCGTGACCTCACCGTTGAGGGCGGTGGATTGCAGGCCCTCGACATCGCTGGTGGTGTACAGCAGGCGCAGGTCGGCCTGATCGGCGAAGCGGGTCAGCGCCTGGTCCAGGGGCTGGGCCGGCAGGTTCAACGAGACCCGACGCTCCTGGGCGCTGCCGGCCTGGCTGACCGTGGCGGCCTCCTGGGCCTGGGCCAGGACCGGGCTCAAGGCCCCGGCGAACAGGGCCTGGGCCAGTAATGTGCGGCGCATGATGTGGTGACCGCGCCCCAGTGTCGACAGCTTGAACATTGCTTTCACGTGTTCCTTCCCAGCCGGTTGAAATGACGTCAATGAGAATGATTGTCTTCTCAGTCTCACTACGACGATTTCCCCCAGGGGAACTTGCAGTGCCCAGGCAAAAAAAATTCGACTCAGTGCAGGACCGCCAGCCATGGCAGGTAGGTGACGTGCAGCGGGTAGCGCTGCTGCAGGGCGTTGAGCGAGCCTTGCGGATCATGCAGGTCGAACACACCGCTGATGGCCAGGGCCGCCAACTGACCGTCGGAAATCAGGATGCGCCCGTGCTGGTAGCGCTCCAGTTCACCTATCACCTCACCCAGCGGGCGGCCGTTGAAGATCAGCTTGCCGCGCTGCCAGGCGGTCAGGCTGGCGGCGTCCACGGTCTGCTGGGCCAGCAGCGGCTGGCC
>NZ_VYKE01000307.1:0-2919 GCF_032424515.1 Pseudomonas sp. JV245A | reverse complement strand
GGAAATGCATGGGCAGCATGTAGTCGGGCAAGGCCACCGCCAGTTGCCGGCGGATCTCCTGCCACGCCGCCTCCGGTTCCTGAGCCTTGGCCAGTACCACATAGGCCGCCACTTGCGACTCGCCCGCCACACTGACCACCTGTGCCACGGCGTCTTCGACCTGGGGCAACTGCTTGAGGGCCGCGGTGATTTCCCCCAGCTCGATACGGTAACCGCGGATCTTCACCTGATGGTCGATGCGGCCCAGGTAGTCGATAACCCCGCCGTCCAGATAGCGCGCCAGGTCACCGGTGCGGTACAGGCGCTGCCCGTCGCCGCTGAAGGGGTCCGGCACGAAGCGCTCGGCGGTCAAGGCCGCGCGCTGGTGGTAACCCCGCGCCAGGCCGGCGCCACCCAGGTACAGCTCGGCCGGAGTGCCGGGCGCCACCGGTTGCAAGGATGCATCCAGCACCCGCGCACGGACGTTGGCCAGCGGCAGGCCCAGGGGCACCACCGCCCGCTCGTCCGCCAGCGTGGCGGCGGCCATGGTCAGGGCGCCGACCGTGGTTTCCGTGGGTCCGTAGTGGTTGAACACCACGCACTCTGGCGCCAGGGTCGCGATCCTGCGGACCAGAGCCGCCGGGCAGGCCTCGCCGCCCAGCACCAGGCACTGGCGCGGCAGGGAACGGGCCGGTTCTTCGCCACTCATCAGCGCCTGCAAATGCGACGGGACGATCTTCAATACATCAATCTGGTGGGTGTGCAGGTAGGCGCCGAAGGCGTCGGCGTCCAACCCGGTATCCAGGTCGATCACGTGCAGGCAACTGCCGGAGCACAGGGCGCCGAACAGCGTGGTGTGCCCAAGATCCGCGGCGATGGTCGAGACCACGGCCATAGTGCGCGCAGCCCCCAGTGGCAGGCGCTGGATGATCGCCTGCACATAGTTGGCCAGGGCTCCGTGGGTGATGCTCACGCCTTTGGCGGCACCAGTGGAGCCGGAGGTGTAGATCGAATAGGCCAGGTTCCCGGCAGCCATCCCGGGCAAGGCTGCCAGCGGATCGCTGTCCGGCGCCCAGGCCTGTGCCTGATCCAGCAACAGCACCTCGACCCGGGCCGTCACCGGCAGCCGCGGCTGCACCGCCGTCTCGCTCAGCAGCAGGCGTACGCCGCTGTCTTCAAGCATGTAGCTCAAGCGCTGTTCGGGGTATTGCGGGTCCAGGGGCACATAGGCACCGCCGGCCTTGAGCACCGCCAACAGGCCCAGCACCATCTCCAGGGAACGCTCCACAGCGATACCCACCGGCACTTCCGGCCCCACGCCACGCGCCACCAGCGCTGCGGCCAGACGGCTGGCACGCAGGTCCAGCTCGCGGTAGCTCAGGCACTGCCCGGCGAATACCAGGGCCGGTGCTTCGGGCTGCGCGGCGACCTGGCGGGCAAAGAGTTCGAGCACCGATTCGGCGCTGAACACCTCTTCTGCGCCAGCCCCCTGGGCCAGGAAGCCCCGGTGCTGCTGGGCACTGAGCAGCGGCAGTTCGGCAAGCGCCGACTGCGGCTCGCGCACCATCGCCCACAACAGGTTCTGCCAGTGGCCGGCCATGCGCTCGATGGTCTGCGCTTCGAACAACTGGCAGTCGTAGGTGAAGGCGGCCTGCAACTGGCCACCGCGTTCGAAAGTGTCCAGGGTCAAGTCGAACTGCACCGTGCGCTCGTTGCGCGGCAAGGCCTGCACTTGCAGCCCGGAGCGGCTGTGCAAGGTGGTCAGTTCGGTGACCTGGGGCTGGTGGTTGTACAGCACCTGGAACAGCGGGCTGTGGCTCAGGCTGCGCTCCAGGTGCAGGGCTTCCACCAGACGCTCGAAGGGCAGGTCCTGATGGGCCTGGGCGCCCAGGGTAGTCTCGCGGATATCGGCCAGCAGTTGCTGCACTGTCAATTGCGGGCTCAGTTCGGTACGCAGTACCTGGGTGTTGACGAAGAAACCGATCAGCCCCTCGGCTTCCTGGCGCGTGCGGTTGGCGATGGGCACGCCGACCCGGATGTCCTGCTGGCCGCTGTAGCGCGATAGCAGCAGCTTGAAGCCGGCCAACAGCACGGCAAACAGGGTCACCCCCTGCTGGCGCGCCAGGGCGCCCAGTTGCTGGGCCAGGGGTTGTTCCAGGGCAAAATCCAGGCGGCGCCCCTGGCGGCTGGAATGGGCCGGCCGCGGATGGTCGGTGGGCAGTTTCAGCGGCGGATGCTCGTCACCCAGCTTGGCCCGCCAGTAGTCCAGTTGCCGCTCCTGCTCCCCTGCCTCCAGCCAGCTGCGCTGCCACAGTGCGTAGTCGCGGTACTGGATCGGCAGCGCCGGGACGTTCGGCACCTCACCCTGGAGCAGGCTGTCGTAGGCGTGCAGGAATTCTTCGATCAAGACCCCCATCGACCAGCCATCCGCGACGATATGGTGCAGGGTCAGCAGCATCACGTGCTCCTGTTCGCCCAGGCCCAGTACGCAGACCCGCAGCAACGGCCCCTGTTGCAGATCGAAGGGCCGGCGCGCTTCGGCGTCGGCCAGCTGTTGCACCCTGGTTTCGCGCTGCGCCGGGTCGAGGTCGCAGAGCTCCCGATAATCGATGTCGACCCGCGCCTCCTGGATCACCTGCCGAGGCTCATCGTCCTCCAGGGCAAAGACCGTGCGCAGGCTCTCATGCCGCTCCAGCAGCCAGTCGAAGGCCTGCGCCAGCACTGCCCGGTCCAGCGGCCCGCTCAGGCGGACCGCGTTGGGCAGGTTGTAGGCCGCGCTCTGCGGGTCCAGTTGCCAGAGAAACCACATGCGCTGCTGCGCATAGGACAGGGCCTGGCGATCAGGCACCGCAACCCCCGCCGGAATCGGCAGCAGAGAGAAGTCGACGCCTTCCTTGTCCAGAGCCTTCAAGAACAGCCGGCGCTTTTCCAGCGGCAGTT
>NZ_VYKE01000306.1:0-2935 GCF_032424515.1 Pseudomonas sp. JV245A | reverse complement strand
GGCGCTGCGGTGGCGGGCAGGGCGATGATGGCAGTGGTGTAGCCCGCCAGTACGAAACCGTAGGCTGCGTGGTTGCGCAGCAGCGAGGCGCCGGTGGTGCAGAAGGCCAGCCACAGGGCCATGGCCAGCAGGAACAGCAGGGGCGCCTGGCCCAGGGTAGCGATCAGCAATATCGACACCACGGCCCCCACCAGGGTGCCCAGCAGGCGGTAGGCGCCCTTGGCCAGGACCATGCCGCTGCTGGACTGGCTGACGATGAACACCGTGGTCAGGGCCCATTGCGGTTGTTCGAAATCCAGGCGGAACGCCAGGTACAGGGCCAGGCCGCCGGCAATCAGGTTGCGCGCGGCGAACAGCAGGTCGGCAGGGGCAGGGGCGAAGAGGGCTTGCCAGATATCGGCGCGGAAAAAGGTCGGCAGTTTCATCTTTCAGACACATCGATAGCTAGCTAATGATTAGCATCGTATCGATTTTGCCAGGGTGTGCCAATCGGCTTTTCAACGAGCGGGGGAGGAAGGGGCTTTGACGGGGAGCGGACGCCCCGCCGGATGGCGGGGCGAGGCAGGGTTACTCGGCGATCTGCAGCTTGCGCGACTCGGTGTAGACGTAGCGCACTTTCTCGTATTCGAACGGCGAGTTCAGCTGGCCATAGCGGAAGCTGGTCTGGTAGCGCTTGTCGACCCCGCGCAGGACCCAGATTTCCGGGTGGTTGCTGCTGGCTTCCGAAACATTGAGGAAGTTGATCGCCGATTCGGCGGTGTAGTCCACCGCCAGCCCGGCGGTATCACGCAGGTTCGACGGGCCGAGGATCGGCAGCACCAGGTACGCGCCGCCGGGTACGCCGTAGAAGCCCAGGGTCTGGCCGAAGTCTTCGCTCTGGCGCGGCAGGCCCATCTTGGTAGCCGGGTCCCACAGGCCCGCCACGCCGATGGTGGTGTTGAGCAGCAGGCGCGCGGTGGTTTCCATGGAGCGCTGGCCCTTGAACTGCAGCAGGCTGTTGAGCAGGTTGGGCACATCGCCCAAGTTGTTGAAGAAGTTGCTGACCCCGGTGCGCAGGAAGCTCGGCGTCACGTAGCGGTACCCGTCCACCACCGGCAGGAACACCCATTGGTCGAAGCGGTAGTTGAAGTGGTAGACCCGGCGGTTCCACGACTCCAGCGGGTCGTAGATATTCAGGGCGTTCAAGGTCGAGCGCTCGAACTCGCGCTGGTCCAGCCCCGGGTTGAACTTGAGCTTCTTCAACGGCTCGGTGAAGCCATCGGGGTCGGGGGTGACGGGGATGTTGGCCTTGCTGTTGTCGGCTTGGGCATAGCCTGCGCAGAGCAACGCAGCGATAAGCAGGAGATGTTTAGCCACGGAAGAACTCCAGCATGGCGTCGCTGTTGACGCGGTAGTTGAGGTTGCCGCAGTGGCCGCCATGGGGGTAGACGGTCAGGCGGTCACCAAAGGTTTTACGCAGGAAACCCAGGTCGCCGGGGCCGAGGATCACGTCGTCGGCGTTGTGCATCACGGCGATCTTCGGGCTGGCCTTGAGGTAGTCCTGCAGGGCGTAGAGGCTGACCTGGTCGATCAGTTGCAGCAGGCTGCCGCCATCGGTGCGGGCGCGCCACATGGGGATCACCTGCTCGGTCAGGTAGCAGTCGAAGTCGCATTGCAGGGCACGCTTGAGAAACGGCGTGAGGCTGGTGCCTTCGCGGATCGGGTATTTGGGTGGGGTGATCAGGCCACGGCGGTTGATCAGGTCCGAGGTGAAGGCAATGTCCGCCGCCGAGAAACGGAAGGAGGTGCCGATCAGCATCGCCATCTGCTCGTTGGTCAGGTGCTGCTTGGATTGCTGGAAGTCGTAGAGCAGGGCGTCGTTGAGGTCGATATAGCCCTTCTGCTGGAAGTAGCGGGTCAGCTTGCCCAGCACCAGTTCGTAGAAGGTAGTGCTGTTGTTGATGCCCTTGACCTCGGTCTGCACCAACTTGTCGAGGTTGGTGATCGAGGTATAGAGATTGACCGGCGGGTTGAGCAGCAGGACCTTCTTGAAATTGAAGCTGCGCCGGGTTTCATCCAGCTTGCTGACGAAGGCCGCATCCAGCGCGCCAAGACTGTAGCCGGTGAGGTAGAACTCGGTGATCGGCAGCTTGGGATTCTGCGCCCGTACGGCCTGCATCACCCGGTACATGTCCTCGGCGTCTTCCTGGGTCACGCCCGGGGTGGCAAAGCGCGAAGCGGCGCTGATGAAGTCGAAGCTGGTGGGCGAGGACAGCTGCACCACGTGGTAGCCGGCTTTGTAGTAGAGCTTCTTCAGGTACTCGTTGAGGCTGCTGTCATAGCGCGCCCCGGTGCCGGCGATCAGGAAGATCAGCGGCGCGGCGTGGTCCTGGGTGGCAATGCGGTAGGTGAGTTTCTTCACCGCCCAGAAGTTGTCCGGGAGGATGAACTCCCGTTCCGGACGCAGCGTCAGGCTGTGGTCAGACTGGCGGATGTCATCGTTGGAGGGCAGTTCCGGGCGCAACTCCGGAGGCGTGGTGGCGATGGTGGCTTCGAAGGGGTTGGTCAACGGGTAGCCATAGGTGGCCGGGTCGACGTCGACCGCCAGCGCGGACGCACTCAGGATAAGGCCGCCAAACAGGGCAGCGAAGCGCAAGGAACGAAGCATGACTGTATCCCTAGAAGAAGGTACCGAATGAGGTTCGCAGGCTATGACCACCGCGCTGCTGCCGAAGTGCCATGGTTGGGCACAAATAACGCCTGCGACAGGCTTATTGGGAAGTGATAGTAGCCGGACGATACACTTTGCCGCCATTTGCATGACAGATATCTGCGCCTGGCGCTTGCCAAGCGTTCGCGGGGGATTATGCTGGGCGCCGTTTTGACTGTTCGGAGTGTTTCATGTCCCGCCGCCTTCCCCTGATTCTGCTGCTCGTGGTCCTGCCGCTGTGGCTGG
>NZ_VYKE01000305.1:0-2940 GCF_032424515.1 Pseudomonas sp. JV245A | reverse complement strand
GGCGTGGCCGGGCTGTGCATGGCCGCCGGCGGTGCCACTTCCCACGTGGCGATCCTTGCCCGGGGCAAGGGCCTGCCTTGCCTGGTGGCCCTGGGCCCGCAAGTGCTGCGCATCGACAGTGGCCGCCAAGTGGTGCTGGATGCCAACGGCGGGCGCCTGGAACTGGAGCCCGACCCGCAGCGCATCGCACAGGTGCAACAGGCCGGTGAAACCCAGCGCCAGCGCCATGCGCTGCAACAGCAAAAAGCCCATGAGCCCGCCCTGACCCAGGACGGCCAGCAGATCGAGGTGGCGGCCAATGTGGCGTCCAGCGAGGAAGCCCGGGACGCCCACCAGGGTGGCGCCGACGGCGTCGGCCTGCTGCGCACCGAGTTTCTCTTCGTTGACCGCCAGACCGCCCCCGATCAAGAAGAACAGCGCCAGGCCTATCAGGCAGTGCTCAACGCCATGGGCGACAAGCCGGTGATCATTCGCACCATCGACGTCGGCGGCGACAAACAGCTGGATTACCTGCCCCTGCCGGTGGAAGCCAACCCGGTACTTGGGCTGCGCGGCATCCGCCTGGCCCAGGCGCGCCCTGAACTGCTGGACCAACAACTGCGGGCGCTGCTCCAGGTCAGCCCCGTGCAACGCTGCCGGGTGATGCTGCCGATGGTCACCGAAGTCGCCGAGCTGCTGCACATTCGCCAGCGCCTGGACCTGTTCGCTGCCGAACTGGGCCTGAGCCAGCGCCCGGAACTGGGGGTCATGATCGAAGTCCCCGCCGCCGCCCTGATGGCCGAGCAACTGGCCGAACACGCCGACTTCCTGTCCATCGGCACCAACGACCTGTCCCAGTACACCCTGGCCATGGACCGTGACCACGCCGGGCTGGCGGCACGGGTCGACGCCCTGCACCCCGCCCTGCTGCGGCTGATCGCCCAGACCTGCGCCGGCGCCCAGCGCCATGGTCGCTGGGTCGGGGTCTGTGGCGCCCTGGCCTCCGATCCCCTGGCCACACCCGTACTCATCGGCCTGGGCGTCAGCGAGCTGTCGGTCAGCCCGCCACAGGTGGGCGAGATCAAGGACCGGGTGCGCCAGCTGGACGCCAGCCAGTGCCGCCAGCTCAGCCAGCCGCTGCTCAACCTGCCCGGTGCCACCGCAGTCCGTCAGGCCTGCGAACGGCTTTGGCCTCTGCACTCATAACAAGAATTCCAGGAGAGACGCCATGTACCAGTATTTCATCGAGGGCCTGCAACGCCTCGGCCGGGCGCTGATGCTGCCCATCGCCATCTTGCCCATCGCCGGTCTGCTGCTGCGCCTGGGCGACACCGACCTGCTGAACATCGCGATCATCCACGATGCCGGGCAGTCGATCTTCGGCAACCTGGCGCTGATCTTCGCCATCGGTATCGCCGTCGGCTTTGCCAAGGACAACAATGGCACCGCCGGGCTGGCCGGGGCCATTGGCTACCTGGTAATGATCTCGACCCTCAAGGTGCTGGACGCCAGCATCAACATGGGCATGCTCGCCGGGATCATCAGCGGGCTGATGGCCGGCGCGCTGTACAACCGCTTCAAGGACATCAAGCTGCCGGAGTACCTGGCGTTCTTCGGCGGCCGGCGCTTCGTGCCCATCGCCACCGGTTTCACCGCCGTGGGCCTGGGGGTGGTGTTCGGCCTGATCTGGCCGCCGATCCAGCACGGCATCAACAGCTTCGGCCAGTTGCTGCTGGAGAGCGGCAGCTTCGGCGCCTTTGTCTTCGGCGTGTTCAACCGGCTGCTGATCGTCACCGGCCTGCACCACATCCTCAACAACATGGCCTGGTTCATCTTCGGCAGCTTCACCGACCCGAGCACCGGCGCCGTGGTCACCGGCGACCTGACCCGCTACTTTGCCGGCGACCCCAAGGGCGGCCAGTTCATGACCGGGATGTTCCCGATGATGCTGTTCGGCCTGCCCGCCGCCTGCCTGGCGATGTACCGCAACACACCGCCGGAACGGCGCAAGGTAATGGGCGGGATCTTCCTGTCCATGGCCCTGACATCCTTCCTGACCGGGGTCACCGAGCCGATCGAATTCGCCTTCATGTTCCTTGCCCCCCTGCTGTACCTGGTGCATGCCCTGCTCACCGGGCTGGCCATGGCCCTGACCAACCTGCTGAACATCCACCTGGGCTTTACCTTTTCCGGCGGCGCCATCGACATGGCCCTGGGCTGGGGCCGCTCCACCAACGGCTGGAAGGTGTTTCCGGTGGGCCTGCTGTACGCGGTGGTGTACTACCTGGTGTTCGATTTCTGCATCCGCCGCTTCAACCTCAAGACCCCGGGCCGTGAAGACAGCCCCTCCAGCGAAAAGACTGAACTGAGCGTCGACCAGCGCGCCGCAGCCTACATCAAGGCCCTGGGTGGCGCCGGCAACCTGCTTACCGTCGGTGCCTGCACCACGCGCCTGCGCCTGGAGCTGGCAGACCGCAACCTGGCTTCGGACAGCGAGCTCAAGGCCCTGGGCGCCATGGCCGTGGTGCGCCCCGGCAAGGGCGGCAGCTTGCAGGTGGTGGTGGGGCCGCTGGCAGACAGCATCGCCGACGAGATCCGCCTGGCGTCACCCGTTTCGGCCAGGGCTGCGGTGGCACAGGCGCCTGTTGAAGACCCCCCGCAGGTCGACATTTCCATCCACGAAGCCCAGCAGTGGCTCAACGCCCTGGGCGGTCGGGACAACCTGCTGCAGATGGACTGTGTGGCGCTGACCCGGTTGCGAGTGCGAGTGAACAATAGCCGCAGCCTGTCGGAGCCGGCGCTCAAGGGGCTGGGCTGCCAGGGCATGCGGCGCATGGAGGGGGACGTCTGGCACGTGCTGATTGGCGAAAAGGCCGGGGGCTTGCAGGTGGCGCTGGCGGGCTTGCTGCACCGAGAGGTCGGCGCAGGTGCTTGAAGGCACTTTCGCCGGCCAGCCGGCTC
>NZ_VYKE01000304.1:0-2965 GCF_032424515.1 Pseudomonas sp. JV245A | reverse complement strand
TGAGCAGGTCGGTGCCACCGACAACTTCTTCGAACTGGGCGGTGATTCGATCATCTCGATCCAGGTGGTCAGCCGCGCGCGGCAGGCCGGTATCCGCTTTACCCCACGGGATCTGTTCCAGTACCAGACGGTACAGGGGCTGGCGGCAGTGGCCGAGCAGGGCGAGGGCGGGGTGCAGATCGACCAGGGCCCGGTGGGTGGCGCAACTGCGCTGCTGCCGGTGCAGCAGTGGTTCTTCGAGTCGCCCATGAGCGAACGCCATCACTGGAACCAGTCAGTGCTGCTCAAACCGGCCCAGCCGCTGCGCGCCGAGGTGGTAGAGAACGCCTTGCAGGCCCTGTGGGTGCAGCATGACGCCTTGCGCTTGCAGTTCAGCCAGGAGGCGGATGGCTGGTCGGCGCGTTTTGCCGATGCCGGCCAGCGGCCGGAGCTGCTCTGGCAGGTCGCAGTGGATGGCGCCCAGGCCATGGAACAGTCGGCGATCGAGGCGCAGCGCAGCCTGAACCTGCAGGACGGGCCGCTGCTGCGGGCCGTGCTGTTCAGCCTGGAGGACGGCAGCCAGCGCCTGTTGCTGGTGATTCACCACCTGGTGGTGGACGGGGTGTCCTGGCGGATCCTGCTGGAGGATCTGCAACGGGCCCACGCTCAACTCAGCGCCGGCCAGCCCCTGGCATTGCCGGCCAAGACCAGCTCGACCCAGGCCTGGGCCGAGCAGATGCGGGCCTATGCCCAAGGTGCGGCGCTGCAGGAAGAACTCAAGTACTGGCAGGCCCAGTTGCAGGGCGTCGAGTCGAACCTGCCGCTGGACCGCCCGGTGACCGAGTTGCAGAACCAGCACGCCAGCAGCCTGAGTTCACGCCTGGACAAGGCCCATACCCAGCGCCTGCTGCAGGATGCCCCGGCGGCCTACCGCACCCAGATCAATGATCTGCTGCTCACCGCCCTGGCCCGGGTCATCACCCGCTGGACCGGCGAAGCCAGTGCCCTGGTGCAACTGGAAGGCCACGGCCGCGAAGACCTGTTCGACAGCATCGACCTGACCCGCACCGTGGGCTGGTTCACCAGCATGTTCCCGGTGAAGCTCACGCCGCAGGCGTCCCTGGCCGATTCGATCAAGTTCATCAAGGAACAACTGCGGGCGGTGCCGAACAAGGGCATCGGCTTTGGTGCCTTGCGCTACCTGGGCGAGGCGCAAGCGCAGCAGACCCTGGCAGCCTTGGCCGTGCCGCGTATCACCTTCAACTACCTGGGCCAGTTCGACGGCAGTTTCGACGAGCAGGATTCCCTGTTCAAACCCAGCGGTGAAGCCAAGGGCGACGACCAGAGCCCACTGGCCCCGCTGAGCAACTGGCTGAGCCTGGATGGCCAGGTCTATGGCGGCGAGTTGAGCCTGAACTGGACCTTCAGCCAGCAGATGTTCGATACCGCCACCGTGCAGCGGCTGGCCGACGACTATACCGAGGAGCTCAAGGCGCTGGTGGCGCATTGCTGCACACCAGAGCTGGCGGGCGCGACCCCGTCGGACTTCCCACTGGCGGGCCTGAACCAGCAGCAACTGGATCGCCTGCCGGTGGCGATGGCCTCGGTCGAAGACCTCTACCCCCTGTCGCCGATGCAGCAGGGCATGCTGTTTCATACCCTCTACGAGCAGGCCGCGGGCGATTACATCAACCAACTGCGGGTAGACGTGGATGGCCTTGATCCGCTGCGCTTCCAGCAGGCCTGGCAGGCGGCCATCGATCGGCATGACATCCTGCGCACCGGCTTTATCTGGCAGGGCGAGGTGTCGACGCCGCTGCAAGTGGTGCACAAGCATATTGCCCTGGACTGCACCGAACATGACTGGCGCGGCCAGCCGCAGCAGCAGGAAGCCCTGGATACCCTGGCCACCGCCGAGCGCCAGCGTGGCTTCGAGCTGGATGCCGTGCCGTTGTTGCGCCTGACCCTGGTGCGTATCGACGAGCAGCGCTACCACCTGATCTACACCAACCATCACATCCTGATGGACGGCTGGAGCAACTCGCAGTTGCTCGGCGAAGTACTGCAACGTTATGCCGGTCAGTTGCCCAGCCACGCTGCGGGCCGCTACCGGGACTACATCGCCTGGCTGCAACGCCAGGATGCCCAGGCCTGTGAAAGCTTCTGGAAAGAACAACTGCAGACGCTGGATGAACCGACCCGCCTGACCCAGGCGCTGTCCCGGGTCGCGGACATTCCGGCCGGCACCGGCCACGGCAAGCATCATCGCGAGCTGGACCTGGCACAGACGGCACGGCTTGGCGAATTTGCCCGGCAGCAGAAGGTCACGGTCAATACCCTGGTGCAGGCGGCGTGGCTGCTGTTGCTGCAACGTTGCACTGGGCAGGAAAGCGTGGTGTTCGGCGCCACGGTGGCGGGGCGCCCCGCGGAGCTCAAGGGCATAGAGCAGCAGGTGGGCTTGTTCATCAACACCTTGCCGGTGGTGGCCACGCCACGCCCGGACATGACCGTGAGCCAGTGGTTGCAGGCAGTGCAGAACCGCAACCTGGCGCTGCGCGACTATGAGTACACGCCGCTGTATGAAGTGCAGCGCTGGGCCGGGCTGGGCGGGGATGCGCTGTTCGACAACATCCTGGTGTTCGAGAACTACCCGGTGTCCGAAGCCCTGGAAAAAGGTGCTCCGGCGCAACTGCGCTTTGGCGCTGTGGGTAACCACGAGCAGACCAACTACCCCCTGACGGTCGCGGTCAACCTGGGGGCGAGCCTGTCGTTCGAGTTCATCTATGCCCGTGAATCTTTCTCTGAACCTTCAATGGTGCAGTTGGGCGGGCACTTGCAGGGCCTGTTGCTGAGCCTGATGGAGCATGCGCAAACCGGCCTGGGTGAGTTGCCATTACTGACGCAGGACGAGCAGCACCGTATCCGCCAGGATTGGGACCACACCGATGTGGTCTACCCGACCGAGCGTTTTGTTCACCAGCTGTTC
>NZ_VYKE01000303.1:0-3010 GCF_032424515.1 Pseudomonas sp. JV245A | reverse complement strand
GCGCACAGCGGGCGGGTGCTTTGCTGAGGGAGGGCGTTATACATGCCAGGCAGGGGACTCCGGCCGGTCCATGGTGTAAGCTCTTGCGCTCTTTGGATTTGAGCCACTGCGAGCCCTAATGCCGTCGCTTTTCAAACGTTCCCTGCTGCCCAAGCTGCGCAGCTTCCCACTGGCCGCCGAGGCTTTCACCACGCTGACCGGCGCTGCGCAGTTTCGCCGCACGCTGCTGGAGCAGATTGCCCAGGCCCGCCGGCGCATCTATATCGTCGCGCTGTACCTGCAACAGGATGAAGCCGGCCAGGAAATCCTCGATGCCCTGCACGCCGCCAAGGCCGCCCGTCCCGAGCTGGAAGTGGTGGTCGTGGTGGACTGGCTGCGGGCCCAGCGCGGCCTGATCGGTGCCGGCAAGCAGCCGGGCAACTCGGCCTGGTACCAGCAAATGACCCGCACTCACGCCAGCGAGGTGCCGATCTACGGCGTGCCGGTTCAGACCCGCGAGCTGTTCGGGGTGCTGCACCTCAAGGGTTTCGTCATCGACGACTGCGTGCTCTACAGCGGCGCCAGCCTGAACAACGTGTACCTGCACAAGTTCGACAAGTACCGCTTCGACCGTTACCACCTGCTGCACAACCAGGCCCTGGCCGACTCCATGCACCACCTGGTGCAGCACGGCCTGGTGGAGTCGCGGGCAGTGCACCGCCTGGACCTGCCGAACCTGCCCACCACCCGCAGCCTGCGCAACGACATCGGCGATCTGCGCAGCCGCCTCAAGCACGCCACCTACGACACCACTGCCGGTGGCCTGGACAAGAGCGGGCTGTCGGTCAGCCCGTTGCTCGGGGTGGGCAAGGGCAACCCGTTGAACCGGGTGATCTGCGAGCTGATTGCCGGCGCCCAGCGCCAGCTGACCATCTGCACCCCGTATTTCAACCTGCCGCTGCCGGTGACCCGGGAGATCAACCGGGCCCTGGAGCGCGGAGTGAAGATCGACATCATCGTCGGCGACAAGACCGCCAACGACTTCTATATCCCGCCCAGCGAGCCGTTCAAGGTGATCGCCGCGCTGCCTTATCTGTACGAGATCAGCCTGCGGCGTTTTGCCAAGCGGCATCAGAAAGTGATCGACAACGGCCAGTTGAACCTGCACCTGTGGCGTGACGGTGACAACACCTACCACCTCAAGGGCATGTGGGTCGATGAGCGCTATACCTTGCTCACCGGCAACAACCTCAATCCGCGGGCCTTCCGCCTGGACCTGGAAAACGCCCTGTTGCTGGACGACCCCAAGGGCGAGCTGCTGCAGGCGCGCAACGCCGAACAGGCCGAGATCTATCGCCACACCCGCCGTATCGAGCACTTTCAGTACCTGGACAGCCTGGTGGACTACCCCGAGGCCGTGGGCAAGTTCCTGCGCCGGGTCAGCCGCGTGCGCATCGAGCGCTTGCTCTACCGCATGCTTTAACCCGTAGCCGCTGCCGAGGTCCGCAGGACCTTCAGCAATCTCAAGAGCGGCGTCTGCTTCGCAGCCGTTCGCAGCCTGCGGCAGCGGCTACAAAAGCAGCGCAGTACCTGTAGCCGCTGCCGAGCCTGCGAGGCTGCGCAAAGGTCCGCAGGGCCTTCAGCAACCTCAAGAGCGGCGTCTGATTTGCAGCCGTTCGCAGCCTGCAGCAGCTACAGGTCTTTGGGCTGCGGGGCGGGCCAGATCGCGATCAGTACCAGCAGCACCGCCGCCAGCAGGTAGGGCAGGCGCGGTTCGATGGCGTAGATCAGGCTGCCGGCCATGGGCCCGATGACCACGCCCAGGCCCTGGGCGGCGCCGATGCTGCCGGCAGTCGCGCCCTGTTCCGAGGCCTCTACGGCATTCGCCGCCAGGGCCGAGAACGACGGAAACACCCCACCCATGCCTGCCGCCGATACAAAGAACGCCAGCCACAAGCCCCAGGCGCTGTCCACCAGCATGCTGCCGGCATAACCCAGCGCGGACAGCAGGGCGCCGTAGCGGATCATCCGCAGCGGCGGCCATTCCAGCTTGCGCACCACCAACTGCGCGCAGATCAGCGCCACGCCGACCATGGCCAGGGCCACCCCGGCCGTCTGAGCGGCATCGGCGGGGCTCATGTGCAGCCGGTCCAGGGCATAGAAGCTGACGGTGATCTGGGCCACCGACACACAGAGCATGGCGACAAAGGCCACCACCATGGGCCGGCGCAGTCGCGGGTCGCCCAGGCGTACCAGGGTCGGGGCCTGGGCCAGGTGCAGTTCCTGGCGCGGCAGTTGGTAGCGCAGCACCAGGAATGCCAGCAACGGCAGCACCGCCATGGCGTAGAACGGCAGGCTCAGGCTGTAGCGCGCCAGCAGCGCGGCCACCGCCGGGCCCAGCACCAGGCCCACGGCGTTGGCGGCGCCCAGGGTGGCCATGGCACGGGCGCGGTGCTGAGGTTCGACGTTATCGGCGATCAGGGCGAAGCCGCCCACCGGGATCGCCGCGTAGAAGGCGCCGATCAGGCCGCGGCCGAGCATCAGGCCGAGAAAGGCCATGGCGACGCTGGGCAGCGACTGCAGCGACAGGTCGATGAACAGGCACAAGGCCCAGTAGGCGAGGGTGAAGCCGGCGGTGCCCAGCAGCAGCACACGGCGCCGGCCGAAGCGGTCGCTGGCCTGGCCCCAGGGGCGCGCCAGGAGCATCCAGATCACCCCGGAAACGGTGACGGCCGCGCCGGCGTGCCAGGTTTCCAGGTGCAGGGCCCGGGAGATCGGGCCGATCAGCGAGACGAAGGCCATCATCGACATGGTGCAGGCCATATAGGCGGCCATCAGTGGAACCAGCGAGAAGGGTCTGACGGTCAGCGGCGCGCTGGCGGCTGTGGAGCGAGGCATGAAGGGTCTTCCATGAAAGTCGATGGGCCGTGAACGTTAACGGGATAACGTGTCACAGCCCAGGCTTATCTGCATTCGTGATGATGTTGCCGGCGAAGAGGGCCTTGAGCCGGGCGTTGTGCCTAGGGCCGCT
>NZ_VYKE01000302.1:0-3018 GCF_032424515.1 Pseudomonas sp. JV245A | reverse complement strand
CCAGCAGCAGGATGCGCCGCCGACCGAGGCGATCGCTGGCCCGGCCCCAGGGGCGGGCCAGGAGCATCCAGATCACCCCGGAGACGGTCACCGCCATCCCCGCCTGCCAGGTGGCCAGGCCGAGAATCCGCGCAATGGGGCCGATCAGCGAAACGAACGCCATCATCGCCATGGTGCAGGCCAGGTTGGCCACCAGCAGCGGGCGCAGGTCGAAGGCCGGGGCGGCCTGGGGCGTGTCCAGGGTGTCGAGGGGCAGCTGTTGAGCGTTGGTCATGGTTTATCCCAGGGCTGAGTGAGAGGGCAGGCGGCCGTCGACCATCACCAGCGGTCGACCGCGTACCTGTTCCAGGCTGGCGTCGACGCCGTAGACGTCGCGCAGCAGTTGTGGGTTGATCACCTCCAGGGCCGGCCCGGCGGCGGCCAGGCGGCCATGGTGCAGCACCACCACCTGCTGGCTGAAACCCAGGGCCAGGTTGATGTCGTGGACCACCACCAGGGTGATCAACTGGCGCTCGCGGGTGGCCCGGGTGATGGCTTCCACTACCTGGCACTGGTGGTACAGGTCCAGGGCGCTGGTGGGTTCGTCCAGCAGCAGCACCCGGGGCTGGCGCACCAGGGCCTGGGCCAGGCCCACCAGTTGGCGCTGGCCACCGGAGAGGGCGTCGATCGGGCGGTCGGCCAGGGCGGTGAGGTCCAGGTCCTGCAGCACTTGTTCGACCCCGTGCAACACCGCCGCGCTGGGCCGGCCAGGGGCGAAACCGCCAGTGCGATGCCCGGCCATGGCAGCGCTGAGCACTGCTTCGAAGGCGCACAGGCGGGTACGTTCCGGCAGGCTCTGGGGCAGGTAGACGATGTGCTGCGCCCGTTCCACCTGGGGCAGGCGGTTGAGGTCGACGCCGTCCAGCAGTACCTGGCCCGAGGTCTTGTGCAACCCGGCGATGCCCCGCAGCAGGGTCGACTTGCCCGCCGCGTTGGGGCCGATCAGCGCGGTCACGCTGCCCCCGGCCAGGGGCGGCAGGGCCACGTCGCACAGCACCTGGCGGTTGCCGTAGTGCATGTTCAGGCCGGCGGTGCACAGGCCGGCGTTGGAGGACACAAGCGGCTTCACAGGACACCTCGACGGTTGCGCATGACGATGGCCATGAAGAAGGGAATGCCCACCAGGGCGGTGACGATACCCACCGGAATCAGCACCCCGGGGATCAGCGCCTTGCTGGCGATGGAGGCCATGGACAGGATCAGCCCGCCGCTGAGCACGCTGGCCGGCAGGAACAGCCGATGGTCTTCGCCCACCAGCAGGCGGGCGATGTGCGGGGCGATCAGGCCGATAAAGCCGATGGTGCCGACAAAGGACACCGCCAGGGCCGACAGCAGGCTGATGCGCAGCAGCGACAGCAGGCGCAGGCGGCCAACGTCGATGCCGAAGCTGCGGGCCCGTTCCTCGCCCAGGGTCAGGGCGGTCAGGGCCCAGCTCTGGCGCAGGGAGAAGGGCAGGCACAGCAACAGCGCCAGGGCCAGTACCGCGAGCTTTTCCCAGGAGGCCCGGGCCAGGCTGCCCAGGGTCCAGAACACCAGTTGCTGCAGGCTGTCCTGGGTGGCGACGAATTGCAGCAGCGCCACCAGGGCGTTGAAGGCGAACACCAGGGCGATGCCGAACAGCACCAGGCTTTCCACGCCGAAGCCACGCCAGCGTGCCAGCAGGTACAGCAAGGCCACTGAGGCCAGGGCGAAGAGGAAGGCGTTGGCCGAGATCAGGTACTGCGCCGGCACCCCGGGAAGGCCCAGGCCGAGGACGATGGCCAGGGCTGCACCGAACGCCGCGGCGGCGGATACACCGAGGGTGAAGGGGCTGGCCAGGGGGTTATCGAGCACGGTCTGCATCTCGGCGCCGGCCAGGGCCAGGGCGGCCCCCACCAGCACCGCCATCAGCGCGTAGGGCAGGCGCACGTTCCACACGATCACCGCTTCCACCCGGGGCATCGAGCCCGGGTTCCAGAGCACCTGCAGCAGGCGCGAGAGGCTCATCCCGGAAGGTCCGGTGGTGATGTCCAGGGCCAGGGACAGCAGCAGGGCCAGGGCCAGCCCGCCCAACAGCAGCACTCGGCGCCCGTGGCGTCGCTGGTAATGGCCGGCGGCAAGGTTGTCCGCCACGTCGGTGGCAGCCTGGGTCATGGTTTCAGGCTCGTGGCGAACACGCCGCTGGCGGGAATCGGCATGAAGCGCTGGTACAGCTCGCGGCGGGTCTGGTCCGGGTCCAGGTCCTTGAACAGCTCCGGGTGCAGCCACTTGGCCAGGGCCTGGACCGCGATCAGGTGTTCCGGCGAGTCATAGAAGATGTGCCACAAGCCGTGCACATTGCCTTCGCGCACCGCCCGCAGTTCATTCAGCGGCGGGCGGTTGGCGGCCTGGCGCAGGCTGTCCCGGGCCTGTTGCAAGGTGGCGGAATAACCCAGGGTCACGCCGCCCTGGCCGGCGGCAAAGACCCCGGTGGCCACGTAAACGTCCGGGTCGCTGGAGAGAATGTACTCCACGTTGAGCACACCAATGGGCCCGGGTATGCGCCCGTCGGCAATGTTGCGCCCGCCCGCCAGCTTGATCATCTCGCCGAAGTTGCCGGTGCCTGGCGAGCCGCAGCAGTCCTGCAGCCCGGCGAGCATGTCGATGAAGATCTTCGGCTGCTTGACGGTACCGGCCTTGGCCAGGGTCTGGGTGACCTTGGCCAGGGACTGTTGATAGAAGGCAATGAATTCCTCGGCCCGCTGCTCACGGCCCAGGGCCTGGCCCAGCAGGCGCATGCTGGGCACGGTGTTGCTCAGGGGATGGTCGCTGAAGTCGACGAAGATCACCGCCACCCCGGCGGCCTCCAGCTGTTTCACCGCCTCGCTGTCGGGGCTCGGCCCATGGCCGCCGCTCAGGGCCATGATCGCCAGGTCCGGGTGCACCGCCAGGGCCTTTTCGACGCTGAAGGTCTCGGCCGAGGTGCCGCCCACCAGCGGCACCTTGTCGGCCTGGGGGAAG
>NZ_VYKE01000301.1:0-3035 GCF_032424515.1 Pseudomonas sp. JV245A | reverse complement strand
GCGATGCTGAGGACAAACACCCGCTTGCGGCCAAAGCGATCGGCCAGGGCGCCGGTGGCCATCAACACCACGGTGCAGGCGATGGTGTAGGCATTCATGATCCATTGCAGGTCGGTAAAGCGACCCTGCAGACGGTCTTCCAAGGCCGGGAGAATCACCGGCACGCTGGAGATTTCCAGGCCGAACATCAGCGCGGCCAGGCAGACCGCCGCCAGGGCCAGGGTGTTGCGTAAAGAAGGTTGAGGCATCGAGGGTCGTCCGCAAGTGGTGTCGCCACCCGTCCAGGGGCGACTGAGGGGTCAAGTCTGGGCAACGCCACTCAATGACGGAAATGATTAGATTTTGTAGGATTGAGCAATTTCCATCATGAATGGCAGCCTGCCTTGAACATCGATCCCACCCTGCTGCGGGCCCTGGTCGCAGTCCATGAATGTGCCGGTTTCACCCGTGCTGGCAAGCGCCTGAACCTCACCCAGTCGGCGGTCAGCCATCAGATCCGCCGTCTGGAAGAGCAACTGGGCCGGCCCCTGCTGCTGCGTACCACCCGGCACCTGAGCCTGACCGAAGACGGCCAGGAAGTGCTGCAGCACGCGCAACAGATCCTCACCGCCCTGGACGCCCTGGCCCGACGCTTCCAGCCATCGCGGCTGAGTGGCGTGGTGCGCTTCGGGGTGCCCGAGACCTTTATGGGCGAGCGCCTGCCGCCACTGCTCTGCCAGTTTTCCCGAGCCTTTCCCGAGGTGCGCCTGGACGTCAGCGTTGGCACCTACCTGGACCTGCGCCAGATGCTCAAGGCCGGGGAACTGGACCTGGCTGTGGTGCTCTCGGAGCCGGGGCGGCGCGACAGCGGCACCGTGCTGCGCAGCGCCCGGTTCGTCTGGGTCGCCGCCGAGCACTTCGACCTGGCCCCGGGCGCCTCGCTGCCCCTGGCCCTGGCGCCGGCCCCCTGCGTCAATCGGCAGATCGGCCTTGATGCCCTGGGCGAAAGCGCCACCCGTTGGCATGTGGCGTTCAGCTCGCCAAGCCAGGAAGGCATTCGCACGGCAGTGCTCGCCGGTCTCGGAGTCACCGTGCAGATGGCCAGCGACCTGCGCCCGGGCCTGCGCATCGTCGATGGTGAATACGGCCTGCCGGGGTTGCCTGGAGCGCGCTTCCTGCTGGCCTGGAGCAGCGGCGAAAAGACGGCGGCGGCCCAGGAGTTCGGTCAGTTGCTGCTACAGAACGCCGAGCCGGCCGTCAGAGGGGAAAAAGCCGCGGTCCGCCAGCAGGCTTAAGTGGCAAGCAGCCATTGCGTTGGCGGAATTCAGTCCGCGTGCCACCGAATTCGGCCGTTCAATGGTCGGCCCAGGTCCCTTCGACCTGCTTGCAACTTCGTGCGTGTTTTTGCTGACTCCGGCCCGGACAGTGCGGATAACCACCGAATCCTTGCGCGCTGCCACCTGGCAATGGCAACCCTCGCCCAGCGGCAACTGGCCGCTACACAACAGCAAGTTCCTCGCCTCAGGAAGTGGTATTTTTTGCGGCTTCTGGCGTGGCTGATCGGCATGAAGCCACGGCCGCCAACTTTCAGGGAGCTGCACCGATGAAGTCTGCCGTACACCCTTGCCCGTTGCCCCATGACTCCAGCATCGCGGCCCTGGCCCCGGGTGCCACCTTCATCGACTGCCGCCGCACCCTGGCCGAGGACCCCGAACGCAGCGCCATGCGTCACCTGCTGTGCCTGATGAGCCAGACCCCGGCCTGGATCGACCGCCTGATGGGCCTGCGCAACCGCGTGGTGCAGCTGTTCGGCCTCAAGGACCTGGGGCGCCTGACCCGCATCGACCTGTCGCGCCCCGACGAGGCTTACCAGCCCGGCGACCGGGTGGGTATCTTCACCCTGATTTCCCAGAGCCCCGACGAGGTGCTGGTGGTGGACCGCGACAAGCACCTGGACGTGCACCTGTCGCTCAACCGCCTGCCGCTGGACGCCGAGGGCCGGCGCCCGGTGGTGCTGTCCACCGTGGTCCACCCGCACAACCGCCTGGGGCGCCTGTACATGCTGCCGGTGGCGCCGTTCCACCGGATCATCGCGCCCATGACCCTGGCCACTATCAATAACTGCTGAGCCTTCTATCCCAAGGATCTTGCCGTGCACACACCGGATTTCGATGTTGTAGTCGTAGGCCTGGGCGCCATGGGCGCCGCCACCCTCTATCAACTGGCCAAGCGCGGGGTAAGGGTGGCGGGCATCGACCGCTTCGCCCCGCCCCACGACCTGGGTTCCAGCCACGGCGACACCCGCATCACCCGCCAGGCGGTGGGCGAAGGGGCGGCCTATGTGCCCCTGGCGATCCGTTCGCAGCAGATCTGGCGCGAACTGGAGGCGGAGCTGGATGTGCAGTTGTTCGAGCAATGCGGGGTGCTGGTGATGACCGCCAGCACCGACCCGCAGCGCCCGGCAGAGGCCCGGGACTTCACCGACAACAGCATCGAGCTGGCCCGGCGCTATGGCATCGAGCACCAGGAGCTGGACGCCGCCGAGATCCGCCGGCGCTTCCCGCAGTTCGCCCCGCTGGATGACAGCGCCCGGGGCTACTTCGAACCCGGCGGCGGCTTTGTCCGCCCGGAACGCTGCATCGATGCGCAACTGACCCGGGCCCGGCAACTGGGGGCAACCCTGATCACCGGCCAGACAGTGCTGGAGCTGGACGCCCAGGATGACGGGGTGCACATCATCAGCGACGGCTCGCGGCTGTTTGCCCGACAGGTCATCGTCAGCGCCGGCATGTGGTCGGCGCAGTTGCTGGGGGCGCCCTTCGATTCGCTGTTGCAGGTGTGCCGCCAGCAGCTGTACTGGTTCCGCCTGGATGAGCCCGAGCGCTACCCGGCCCGCTCCCCGAGCTTCATTCTCCACAGCGCCGATGACGTGGACGCCTGCTACGGCTTCCCGCCGATTCCCGGCGAAGGCAGCGTGAAGATCGCCACCGAGCAGTACAGCGCCAGCAGCCAGCCGGGCAGCCTCGACCGCCAGCCCAGCAGCGCCGACGCCCAGC
>NZ_VYKE01000300.1:0-3040 GCF_032424515.1 Pseudomonas sp. JV245A | reverse complement strand
GCCGCCTGGACCGCCGCGCCCTGGGCCACCACCTGGTCGGGATCGAGGCTGATGGAGGGAAAGCGCCCGAACAGCCCGGCCGCCAGCTTGCGCACCAGGGGCATGCGGGTGGCGCCGCCCACCAGGAGGATTTCATCCAGGTCGCTGACGCGGATCCGTGCATCGCGCAGGGCGCGTTCGATGGGCGCCCGCAGGCGTTCCAGCAGCGGCGCATAGAGGCTGGCCAGTTGCGCCTGGGTAATGGTCTGGGTCCATTGCCGGCCATCGACCCGCAGGCTGAATTCGGCACTGGGCTCCTGGCCGAGGGCGCGGCGCACGCGCTCGGCTTCCCGGCGCAGTGCCTGGAGCACGCTCTGGCGTTCGGGAAAGCCCGCGGCCTGGGCCTGCTGTTCGAGGAAGTGTTCCAGCAGCAGGTTGTCGAAGTCCTCGCCGCCGAGGAAGTTGTCGCCGGCGCTGGCGCGGACTTCCATGACCCCGTCGAACAGCTCCAGGATCGACACGTCGAAGGTGCCGCCACCGAGGTCGAAGACCAGGAACGAGGTTTCCCGGTCACGCTGGTGCAGGCCGTAGGCCAGGGCTGCGGCGGTGGGTTCGTTGATCAGTTTTTCCACCTTGAGCCCGGCCAGTTCGCCGGCAATCCGCGTGGCCTTGCGCTGGGCATCGCTGAAGTAGGCTGGCACGCTGATCACCGCTTCCTCCACCGGTTCGCCATAGGCCCGCTCAACGTCTTCCTTGAGGCTCTTGAGCACCAGGGCCGAGAGTTCTTCGGGGCGGTAGGTACGTTCCCCCAGGCGCACTTCGGTGGCGCTGCCCATGTAGCGCTTGAACAGCGCCGTGGTGAGCTGCGGGTGCGTGTGCAGGCGCTCCCTGGCGGCTTGCCCCACCAGGATCCGGCCTTCGTCGTCCAGGCCCACCACGCTGGGGGTGAGCAGTTCGCCCAGGGCATTGGGCACCAGCTCGCTGGCGGTTTCGCGCCAGACCGCGACCAGGCTGTTGGTGGTCCCCAGGTCGATACCTACGATCATGACGACGAACTCCCTTTCCAATCGGAAAACAGATGAAACAAATAGGTGGCGCGCAGGATATTACCCGCCGGGTGGATGGGTAAAGTGGGTGATGTTATATGGCTATCATTTGTGCCGGTGCCGCAGAACCGAAGCCGGGCTTGGGTCTCGGTTCTACGGTGGCAGGTGGGCCCGTTGCGAGCCCGGCCGGGGTCAGGCCGTGAAGTGCAGGGCGTTGGTCAGGTCGCCCATGGGCTTCTGGCCCCGGGCGATCATGGCCTGGTCACGTTCCTTGATGCCGTCCAGGGTTTCCAGCTGGAACACTCGGGTGATCAGCCGCAGGATCGAGGCGGTGTCGTAGACCGTGTGGTCCACCGTGCCCTTGCGGGCGAACGGCGATACCACCAGCGCCGGAATACGCGTGCCCGGGCCCCAGCGGTCGCCCTGGGGCGGTGCCACGTGGTCCCACCAGCCGCCGTTTTCGTCAACGGTGACGATCACCACCATGTTTTTCCACTGCGGGCTTTCCCGCAGCACTTTCAATGCCCGGTCGATATGCCGGTCGCCGGCGGCCACGTCGGCATAGCCGGCGTGCAGGTTGAGGTTGCCCTGGGGCTTGTAGAAGGTCACCGCCGGCAGCTTGCCGGCCTCGGCATCGGCGAAGAACTTGTTGGTGCTCGACTCATCGCCCAGGCCGCCGTCGCGCAGGCGCTTGGCCCGTTCGGCGGGGTTTTCCGGGCCCTGGCGCACGAAGTAGTTGAAGGGCTGGTGGTGGTACTGGAAGTTGGGGATCTTGGGAATCCCGCCGGAATCCTTGAACTGCTCCAGGGTCGCCTGCCAGGCGCCGCCGTACCAGGCCCAGTCGACGTTCTTCTTCGACAGCTTGTCGCCGATGTGTTCGTGGGTTTGAGGCACCAGTACGCTGGGCAGGTCCGGCTTGGCGTAGTCCGGGCGCTCCGGGTCGCGGATCCAGGTTGGCCAGTAGGGCGGGGCCATGGTATTGACCGCGAAACCGTCCGGGGTCAGGGCGCTGGGACCGAACTGCGGAGCGCCGTCCATGGCACTGGCCGGAGACTTGTCCAGGGGCTTGAGGCGGGTGCCCTTGGGGTCTTCGCCCTGCAGGGTGGCGATCTGCGACTTGGCCACCGAGTTGGCAGCATCGGGGTAGAACGGTACCTTGGCGCTGATCAGGTACTGGTGGTTGAGGAACGAGCCACCGAATGCCCCCTGGAAGAAGTTGTCGCAGAGCACGAACTCCCGAGCCACGTCCCACAGGCGCAGGGAGTAGCGGGTCTGGGCGTAGTGGCCCATGGTCAGGGCGCCGGAGTCGGCCCAGGCCACGAAGCTGTCGTTCTTGCCGCCGTTGATCTGCATCTGGTTCTGGTAGAACACGTGCCACAGGTCGCGGGTCACCAGGCCCAGGGGCAGGTCCTCGCCACTGGGCCCCTTGAGGGCGAAGGGGGCATTGGGCAGGTTTTCCTGGAACTGGGTTTCCACCGGGTAGGTGATGCCGTCCAGGGTCTGCGGGCCCACCTGGAGAATGCCGCCCCAGATCGGCGGCAGTTTCTGCAACAGGTTGCCGTCGCGGTCGCGCTGCTGGAAGTCTTCGGGCTTGAGGGCCGAGAGCGGTTTCTCCACCCCGGGAAAGTTGGCGAACAGGTTGTTGAAGCTGCGGTTCTCGGCGAACAGTACCACTACGTTTTTCACCTGCTCCTGCAGCGCCTTGTCCAGTTCGGCCGGGGACAAGGGGTGTTCCACCGGCGGTTTGCCTCCTGGTTCGCCGGGCTGGCCGCAGGCGCTCAGGGTGGCGCCGACCCCCAGAACCGCAACGCCGCCTAGGAAGCGGCGGCGGCTGGTATCGGCAGGCTGGTCGGTGGCGGATTCGGGGGTGGCGCGCAGGTCGGTATCGTCGCTCATGTCGGCTCCTTGCTCGGCTCTCTAAGGATTCGTTACAAAGTGTTTCGGTCGCACGGTAACAACCGAATATGACGCAAAGGCTACAGGAATGCGACACGGCCTGGCTGTCTGGGCCCTGG
>NZ_VYKE01000299.1:0-3042 GCF_032424515.1 Pseudomonas sp. JV245A | reverse complement strand
GCCTGCGGCAGCGGCTACAGGGTGGTGGTCAGCGGCCCTTGGCCCACAGGTACAGCCCCACCAGCAGGCCGATGCCGCAAATAATTGCAACATAATAGGCCGGGCCCATGGGGCTTTCCTTGAGCAGCCAGGTCACCACCATCGGCGTCAGGCCACCGAAGATCGCGTACGCCAGGTTGTAGGAAAACGACAGGCCGCTGAAGCGCACCACTGCCGGGAACGCCTTGACCATCACA
This sequence comes from Pseudomonas sp. JV245A, assembly GCF_032424515.1. Taxonomy (NCBI): domain Bacteria; kingdom Pseudomonadati; phylum Pseudomonadota; class Gammaproteobacteria; order Pseudomonadales; family Pseudomonadaceae; genus Pseudomonas; species Pseudomonas sp. JV245A. Next base: position 2,806 of record NZ_VYKE01000299.1, on the reverse strand, counting down.
TAAGGCACCGCACCGATGGTGCCGACGAACAGGCCGGTCAGGGCATACAGCGGGAACAGCCACTGCGGGTTGTCCAGCAGGCCGTGATAGAAGGTCCAGGAAGTGACCAACAACAAGGCGCTGCCGAACACGAACACCTTGCCCGCACCGAATCGGTCCGCCAGGGCACCCGAGGCCACGCAGCCCAGGCTCAGGAAGATAATGGCCAGGCTGTTGGCCTCCAGGGCGGTGATGGCCGGGAATTTATAGACGGTCTGCAGCACGGTGGGGGTCATCAGGATCACCACGATGATCCCGGCGGACAGCAGCCAGGTCAGCAGCATGGAAATCACGATCGCCCCGCGGTGATCACGCAGCACCGTGCGCAGCGGCAGTTCCTCGGCCAGGGCCTTGCGCAGTTGCAGTTCGGCGAACACCGGGGTTTCGTGGAGCAGGCGGCGCAGGTACACCGAGAACAGGCCGAACACCCCACCCAGCAGGAACGGGATCCGCCAGGCGTAATCCGCCACTTCCACCGGGGTATAGATGCTGTTGATCGCAGTGGCCACCAGCGACCCCAGGAGAATCCCGGCAGTCAGGCCCGAGGTCAGGGTGCCGCAGGCATAGCCGATATGCCGCTGGGGCACGTGTTCGGAAACGAACACCCAGGCCCCGGGCACTTCACCACCGATGGCCGCCCCCTGGATCACCCGCATCAGCAACAGCAGGATCGGCGCCCACATGCCGATCTGCGCGTAGGTCGGCAACAGGCCCATGATCAGGGTCGGCACCGCCATCATGAAGATGCTCAGGGTGAACATCTTCTTGCGCCCCAGCAGGTCGCCAAAGTGGGCCATGACGATCCCGCCCAGGGGCCGCGCCAGGTAACCGGCCGCGAAGATCCCGAAGGTCTGCATCAGGCGCAGCCACTCGGGCATGTCCGCCGGGAAGAACAGCTTGCCGACCACGGTGGCAAAGAACACGAAGATGATGAAGTCGTAGAACTCCAGCGCCCCGCCCAGGGCAGACAGGGACAATGTCTTGTAGTCACTACGGGTCAGCGGACGGGCGGGTTGCGCAGGCTGCGCGGCGCTCGAGGGCACAGTGGTCATGGCAAGGGCTTCTCTTATTAGTCGGTTCTGGAAGCCGCAACAGCGCTGGTTGGGGCCTGGCAGGTTCGGCACGATAGCAAATTGTTCGAATGCGTACACAGCGGCGCACAAATGACTCACAAATTTGCGAACTGGACGGGTCGTCGCGGAGTCTATCGACCGATATACTCGCAGACCTCGAAGCGCAAAGCCGCTTCTGGCAAGGGTTGCTGTGCGAAAACGCTGCTGCGCGCCCCTGGCCTCGGCCAGCGCCAGTCGATTTCGCAGAGTTTCCCTTTAGCACGCCTTAGAAAGAACGTGACGAACGCAGTGTGTTCGGGCTGAATCGTTTTTCCTGAAGACGGCTATTCACCTGAAGTACCCATGAAGCGTCACGGGTCAGAGGCCCCCCGGCATGATAGAACTCGAACAAGAAGATCCAATCCCGCAAGGCGACCTGGCCTTGCAAATCACCGCACTGCCCCGTGAAACCAACGGCTTTGGCGATATTTTCGGCGGCTGGCTGGTCGCGCAGATGGACCTGGCGGGCACCGCCATGGCCAGCCGCGTGGCCGGCGGCCGGGTGGCCACGGTGGCCATCGACCGCATGGCGTTCCTGGTGCCGGTGGCGGTGGGCGCGCAGCTGTCCTTCTACACCCAGACCCTGGAGATCGGCCGCAGCTCGATCCAGATGATGGTGGAAGTGTGGAGCGACGACCCGCTGTCCAGCGAATGGCGCAAGGTCACCGAGGCGGTGTTCGTATTCGTCGCCATCGATGGCAGTGGCCGCACCCGCTCGGTTCCGCCGCGCGCGCGCTAAACCTGATGACCGTTCTGCGGTCCATAGCAGCCCACACCTTGCGAACGAGAACAGCAGCATGCCTACGCCCCAGGTCGAAACGGTAAAACTGGATGAACTGAACTGCTGGCGCATCCGCCACGGTGACGCCGAACTGCTGGTGGCCCAGCAGGGCGCGCACATCCTCAGTTATCAAGTGGCCGGGCAACAGCCGCTGATCTGGCTCAACGACGAGGCCGTGTTCAAGCGCGGCAAGAGCATCCGCGCCGGGGTGCCGGTGTGCTGGCCCTGGTTCGGCAACTTTGCCCGCAACCCGCAGGCGGTGCAGGCCATGCGCCAAGGCACTGACCCGGCGCCGGCCCACGGCCTGGTGCGGGCCACCGACTGGGAACTGCTGGGCATCGAAAGCCAGGGCGACAGCCTGCTGGTGGAGCTGCGCCTGCCCTGCCCCGCGGGTGGTTTTCCCGGCTGGCCCCATCAAGTGGAACCGCGCCTGAGCATCCGCCTCGACCAGCAACTGCACATCAGCCTCAGCAGCCACAACCTGGGCACTGAAAGCGTGAGCATCAGCCAGGCGCTGCACAGCTACTTCGCGGTCAGCGATGTGCGCCAGGTGCAGGTCGAAGGCGTGGACGGGCTGAGCTACATCGAGACCCTGGAAGACTGGAAGACCAAGGTCCAGAGCGGCAGCCTGCACTTTACCGGCGAGACCGACCGCATCTACCTGAACGCCCCGACGCAGCTGGAGATCGTCGATCCGGACTGGCAACGGCGGATCCGCCTGCGCAGCGAAGGCTCGCGCACCGCGGTGATCTGGAACCCCTGGATCGACCGCGCTGCCCAATTCAGCGACATGGCCGACGACGGCTGGCAGCGCATGCTGTGCATCGAGACCGCCAACGTGATGGACGACATCGTCACCCTGGCCCCGGGCGCC
>NZ_VYKE01000030.1:0-53568 GCF_032424515.1 Pseudomonas sp. JV245A | reverse complement strand
CGGCAGCCTGGAGGCCCAGGGCGCGGTCTACGCCGGCAGCGAGCTCAAGGTGCAGACCAAGGGTGACCTGAGCAGCCAGAAAACCCTCGCCGCCCGGGACCGCATCACCCTCGACAGCGGTGGCCAGTTGACCAACAAGGGCATCATCGAAGCCGGGGTCAATGCCGACAATAGCCGCAACTCCGACGCGGACATCACCCTTACCGCCCAGAATCTGGACAACCGCGGCAAGAGCATCGTCGCCAGTCGCGATCTGACGATCACTACCGCCCAGGCCCTGGACAACCGGGGAGGCACCTTGAGCGGGCAACGTCAGGTGACGCTCGGTGCCGGCACCCTGGACAACCAGAATCAGGGCCGGGTGCTCAGTAGCGATGCGTTGGTGCTGCAAGCCGGGCAACTGCTGAATCACAACGCCTTGATCACCAGTGATGGTGAGCTCAAGGCCAATGTCGGCCACCTGGGCAATCGTCACGGTGAGCTCAGTAGCCTGAGCCAGGTTCGCCTGCAACTGGCGGCGCTGGACAACGTCGCCGGGCTGGTGATGGCCGGTGAAACCCTGGATATCAACGCCAGCGGGGCCATCGACAACCGTGGCGGTGCCCTGGGGGCGGAGCGCTTGCTGAAGGTGCAGGCCGCATCCCTGGACAACAGCAAGGCCGGTAACCTGCGCAGCGAGAAGCGCCTGGAGGTCCAGGTCGCCGGGCGTCTCGACAACCAGGACAGGGGCTTGATTCAGGCTACCCAGGCCATGGAAGTACAGGCCGGGCAACTGGACAACCGCAAGGGCAGGATTTCCGGCAGCGACACCCTGGTGGTGCGCGGCGAGAGTGCGGACAACCGCGGTGGGGTGATACGTGCCGATCAGGCCCTGGGCCTGCACAGCCGTGACGTGGATAACCGCGACAAGGGCCGCCTGGAAAGCCGGACCGCCGTCACCGTCGAAGGCAACCGCCTGGACAACAGCGGTGGTCTGCTCAGCGCCACTTCAACCCTGACGCTGAACAGCGGCGAGGTGCTCAACCACGCTGGCCGCATCGCCAGCAAAGGCGAACTCCATGCCCAGGTGGACAGCCTTGCCCAGCATGGCGGCGAGCTGGTGGCCGAAGGCGCTCTGCATCTGCAGGGCCAGTCCCTGGATAACCGGGACCAGGGCCTGGTGGCCTCCCTCAAGGCCCTGACCCTGGACGTCGTCGAGGTGGATAACCGTGGTGGTGCACTGTCGGGCCAGGGGGAAGTGCAGGTCAACGGCCAGGGGCTGAACAACAGTGATGGCGGCAAGGTCCTGGCGGACCAGCGCCTGCTGCTCCAGGTGGCCCGGGTCATCAACCAGAACCAGGGGCTGTTGTTCAGCAAGCAAGGGCTGACCCTGAGTGGCGACAGCCTGGACAACAGCGGCGGCCAGCTGGTGAGCCAGAAGCCGTTGCTGCTGACCCTGAGCGCAACCCTGGACAACCAGCGCGGCCTGATCAGCGGCGAAGACCTGCTGACCCTCAAGGTTGGCAGCCTGGACAACCGCGGCGGACGCCTGACCGGTGCCCGGGCCCTGAGCCTCGACAGCCGCGGGGCGCTGCTCAACCAGGGTGGCTCGATCGTCGCCGAGCAGGGGCTGACCCTGGACAGCACCAGCCTGAACAACAGCGACAAGGGCGTGATCAGCGCCAAGGCCGATGCACGCCTGGGCACCGGCGCTTTCGACAACAGCCAGGGCGGCAGCCTGACCAGTGCCGGGCAGTTGACCCTGACCACTGCCCAACTGACCAACAACCAGGGCCGGATCGGCAGCGACCAGGCCCTCAATGCCAGCATCACTGGTCTGCAGCAGCAGGGCGGCGAGCTGTTCAGCAACGCCGACCTGACCTTGGACCTGAACCATGGCCTGCTGGACAACCAGGGCGGCAACCTGCACACCCCGGGGCAGTTGTTGTTGCGCAACCTCGACCGGGTGGACAACCGCAGCGGTGAAATCTCCGGGGCCAAGGCCTTCAGCCTCAACGCCCGGGAACTGGACAACGGTGCCGGCAAGCTCCTGAGCAATCAGGCCCTGACCCTGCGCATCGAGCAGGCCCTGGCCAACGTCAAGGGGCTGATCTCGGCTGCAGCCATCGACAGCCGCAGCGCCAGTCTGGACAACCGCGACGGCCAGTTGCACAGCCGTGGCGACAGCCAACTGCAGGTCAGCGGGCACGCTAACAACCAGGGCGCAATACTGCTGGCCGAAGGGCAGATGACCCTCAAGGCCGCCAGCCTGGACAACCGCCAGGAGGGGCTGGTGGGCGCCACCCGCGCCCTGGACCTGCAGGTCGGGCGACTGGATAACCGCGGCGGTGAAGTGTCGAGCCGGCAGATCGACCTGAGCGGCGAGCGCCTGGACAACAGCGACCAGGGCCGCCTGCTGGCCAGTGGTGACCTGACCCTGAAGGTGGCCCGGGTGCTCAACCAGAACCTGGGCCTGATTTCCGCGGACCAGGGCCTGAGCCTCAGCGGCATCGGCCTGGACAACCGGGGCGGGCAACTGGTGGGGGCCCAGCGCCTGGACCTGGAACTGGGTGAAGACCTCGACAACCGCAAAGGCCGGATCAGCAGCGAAGGCCGCCTGGCGATCCAGGCCCGCAACCTGAACAACGACCGGGGCAGCCTGTCCAGTGGTGGTGCCTTGCAGGTCAGCGCCGGGCAGGCCCTGAGCAACCAGGGCGGCAAGTTGTTGAGCGACGCGGGCCTGACCCTGGCCAGTGCCCGGCTGGACAACCAGCAGCAGGGCATCATCAGCGCCAAGGGCCGGCTGTCACTCACTACCGGAGCGCTGGACAACAGCCAGGGCGGCAACCTCAACAGCGGTGATGAACTGAGCCTGAACGCTGCCCAGGTCAACAACGAGCAGGGCAGCATCGGCAGCGCCAAGGCCCTGACGGCCTCGGTCACCGGGTTGCAGCAGCAGGGCGGCAAGCTGTTCAGCAAGAGCCGCCTGAGCCTGGACCTGAACCATGGCACCCTGAACAACCAGGGCGGCCTGATCAATGCCCCCGGTGTGCTACTGCTGAGCAACCTCGGCGCGGTGGACAACCGTCAGGGGGAAATCTCCAGCCAGCAGGCTTTCGAACTGGCCGCCCGCAGCCTGGACAACAGCGCCGGGCAGTTGCTCAGCAACCAGGCCCTGACCTTGCGCATCGAGGGCGCGCTGACCGCGCTCAAGGGCAAGATCGCCGCCGCCGCGTTGCAGATCGATGCCGCTAGCCTGGACCACAGCGGCTCGCTGCTCAGCGACAGCGAACTGGACCTGCGGGTCACTGGCCCGTTGCGCAACCAGGGCCTGATCCAGGCCGCCGGGCCGCTGCAGATCAGCGCCAACGGCCTGGACAACCAGGGTGGGCGCCTGCTCGGCGGCACCCGTGTGGGCATCGACCTGGGGGGCCAAGGCTCGGACCTGGACAACCGCCAGGGCCTGATCAACACCCAGGGCGTGTTGAGCATTGCCGGGCTGCGGGACCTGCAGAACCAGGCCGGGGAAATCTCCAGCACCCAGGGCTTCAACCTGGCCGGGCGCAGCCTGGACAACAGTGGCGGCAAGCTGATCAGCCACCAGCAGCTTGGGGTCGAGGCCGGGAACCTGGGCAACCAGCAGGGCCTGATATCCGGCTGGCAGGGGCTCAAGGTCAGCGGCGGCAGCCTGGACAACCGCCAGCAAGGTACCTTGTCGAGCCTGCTGGGGGATCTGAATATCGACCTCAGCGGCGCCTTGCTCAACAGTGCGCAAGGCGGGCTGGCCAGCCAGGGTCAGCTGACCCTCAAGGCCGCGAGCCTGGACAACAGCGACAAGGGTATCGTCACCAGCAAGGGCGAGCAGCAACTGATCCTTGGCAGTGGAGGTTTGAACAACGCCCGGGGCGGGCTGATTGAAAGCAGCGCCAGCCTCGACATCGGCGCCGGCGACCTGGACAACCAGGGTGGCCGCCTCAGCGCCGTGGGCGGCCTGAACTTCACCGGCAATAGCCTGAACAACCAGGGTGGCAACCTGCGCGGTGAAGGCGCGGTGACCCTCGATCTTCTGGGTGCCCTGGTCAACACCCAGGGCAAGCTGGCCGCCAGCGGCCCGTTGCTGCTCAAGCGTTCCAGCCGCATCGACAACCAGGACGGGCAGTTGGTCAGCCAGAACCTGATGACTCTGTTCAGCAACAGCCTGGACAACAGTAACCGCGGCACCCTGGCCGCCAACGGTGCGCTGCAGGTCAACGTCAGTGGCGAGGTGCGCAACCAGAATGACGGCCTGATCTACAGCCGCGACGCCGGCCTGAGCCTGAGCGCCGGCAGCCTGAACAATGCCAAGGGCGCGATCCAGAGCGCCAAGGCCCAGACCCTGGCAGCGACCGGGGGCATCGATAACCAGGGCGGCAAGCTGATTGCCGAGGATGGAGACCTGGACATTCAAGGCGCCAGCCTGGATAACCGCGCGGGTGTGCTGTCCAGCCTCAAGGGGCTGTTCCAGGCCCGGATGTCGGGGGTGCTGAACAACCAAGGCGGCCAGGCCGAGGCCCAGCGCCTGGATCTGCAAGCCCTGGCCGGTTTCGACAACGGCGCCGGACGCATGGCGGCCAAGGGTGGCGACTTGCTGCTCAATGCCGGCAGCGCCGGGGTGGATAACAGCCACGGCGGCCTGTATGCCAGCGGGCGGGTCAAGGCCAGCGGCAATCAGCTCGACAACAGCACCGGGCAGATCAACGGCCAGCACATCGACCTGGATTTCAACGGTTCCCTGGTCAACCAGGGCGGCCTGATTGAAAGCCGCGAGAGCCTGGCGCTGCGCGGCGCCAGCCTGGACAACCAGGGCGGCAAACTGCGGGCCCTGGCCCCTGGCGGCAAGACCGACCTGCAGATCGGCGGGCTGTTCGACAACCGCAACGGCCTGCTGGAATCCGCCAACACCGACCTGATCCTGGCGGCGTCGGGTTTCCTCAATCAGGGTGGCAGCCTGCTGCACCTGGGCGAAGGCAACTTCGATATCGCCACCGGCAACGTGATCAATGCCGGCGGCAGCCTGGTCACCCGGGGCGGGCTGACGCTGACCGCCGACAGCTGGACCAACAGTAGCGTGATCCAGGCCGGGCGCCTGAACCTCGACGTCAACCACTTCAGCCAGACCGCCGCTGGCCAGTTGCTGGCCAGCCAGCACTTGCAGGCCCGGGGCGGCAATTGGAACAACGACGGGCTGCTGGCCAGCGATGGCAGCCTGGACCTGCAGATCGGCGGCACCTATTCCGGTAATGGCCGGGTATCCAGCCTGGGCACCCTTGGCTTTGGCGCGGCCCAGCTCAACCTTGGCGCCGCGGGCAGCATCGCCGGTGGCGGCGGTACCCAGGTCACGGTCGCCGGGCAACTGAACAACGCCGGGCGCCTGACCTCCAACGCCGGACTCTCGGTGAATGCCGGCGGCGTGCTCAACACCGGCACCCTGGGCGCCGCCCAGGACCTGAACCTGACCACCCCGACCCTGGTCAACGACCACGGTTTCGTATTCAGCGGCCAGAACGCCGGCTTCAACGTCAATACCCTGACCAACAGCTATGGCGAGTTCTACAGCCTGGGCGGCCTGACTGTGGCCGGCATGGCGGCAGGCACCTCGGCCCAAAACCTGAGAAACATCTCCGGCAACATCCAGAGCGGCGGCGATATCAATATCGCTGCACTGGATCTGGTCAACGACCGGGAAAAATACGAAGCCAGCCAGCAGATCACCGATGGCCGCATGACCATCCGCTGCGTCCAGCACTGCGGCGGTGGCGCCAGTTGGGTCCGGGGGCCGGTGTTTATCTACCGGACGGTGGAAGGCGTGGTGACCAGCGACTCGCCGCAGTCGACCCTGAACGCGGGGGGCAACCTGACGGTCAACAGCACCAGCTTCCTCAACCGCTACAGCACCGTGTCGGCAGGCAATGACCTGAGCATCACCAGCGGCACCATCACCAACCAGGCCTCCCTGGTGGCGTCCGGTTCTTCCGGCTATGAAGTCGGCGCCGGGGTCAAGATCAATCGCGGGCTGTTCTTCCAGCTGGCCCGTGACGTGCAGGCCTATGACCGGGCGCACCCGCAGGGCAGTGCCTTCAACCAGGAGGACTTCGCCGCCCTGGTGGCCAAGTTCAACCCGGGGATCTTCTATGGCATCGACCGGCCGGTAGAGACCTCGACCCAGAGCACTTCCGCCGCGCCGGCCATCATCCAGGCCGGTGGCAAGGCCCGGCTCACGGCAGCCAACGACATCAGCAATATCAGCGTGGTCAAGAATGCCATCGCCGTGGGCGGTAGCACCCGCGACACGGCGGTGGGCGCCTCCAGCAAGCCGCTGATGGTAGTGCTCCACTCCCAGCTACCGCCGGACCTGGCGCAGCAGCAGGTCAACCCCCTGAGCCTGCCCAACTTCAGCCTGCCATCCGGGCAGAACGGCCTGTTCCGCCTGAGCGGCCAGGGCGGCGCAGCGCAGCCCTCGGCCCCGGCGCAGAGCTGGAGCATGGGCGGCGCCAGCCTGGAACTGAGCACTCGCCAGGCCGGTCCGGAGCCGGTCCAGCCCCGGGATCTGAGCAACCGGCCGCTGCCGCAAGTGGCCCTGGGCGCTCGCGACCTGAACCTGGTTGATCACCAGGCCACGGGCATCGATGGCCGCGCAGCGACGGTGCAGGTGAACGCCGTGGCCGGGGATTCGCCGGGGGGCGTGCTGCTGCCCACGGGCAGTGCTGGCAACCAGAGCGTCAACCGCGTCCAGGGCCTGCCGGACAGCAGTGTGCGCAGCAATCCGCACAAGTACCTGATCGAGACCAACCCGCTGCTCACCGACCTCAAGCAGTTCATGGGTTCGGACTATCTGCTGTCGAAACTGGGCTACGACCCGGACCAGAGCGCCAAGCGCCTGGGTGATGGTTTTTACGAGCAGCGCCTGATCCAGCAAGCGGTCACGGCCCGTACCGGCCAGCGTTTCCTCGATGGCCAGAACAGCGATGAGGGCATGTTCAAGTACCTGATGAACAACGCCATCGCCAGCAAGGATTCACTCAACCTGGCAGTGGGCGTGACCCTGACCTCCCAGCAGGTGGCGGCCCTGACCCACGACATCGTCTGGCTCGAAGAGCAGGAGGTGAACGGCGAGAAGGTGCTGGTGCCAGTGCTGTACCTGGCCAACGCCAACAACCGTCTGGCGCCCAATGGCGCGCTGGTCCAGGGCCGCGACGTGACCCTGATCGCCGGCAAGGACCTGGTCAACTCCGGGACCTTGCGCGCCAGTGAGAACCTCAGTGCCACGGCGGGGACTGACCTGATCAACGGTGGCCTGATCGAGGCGGGCAATCGCCTGAACCTGCTGGCCGGGGACAACGTGGTCAACCAGTCCGGCGGTATTATCGCCGGGCGTGACGTGACGGTCCGCGCCCTGGCCGGGGACGTGATCAACGAGCGCAGCATCACCACCTTCCAGAGCAACCCGGGCTCCACCACCCAGCGCCTGGACTACGCCGACAACGCCGGGCGGATCGAGGCCCGCAACGACCTGAATGTCGGTGCCGGTCGCGATATCAATAACATCGGCGGGGTGCTGAGCAGTGGCGGCGACACGACCCTGATCGCTGCGCGCGACGTCAACCTGGTATCGGCCCAGGAGCACGACAAGCTCACCCGCGACCGCTACCTCAACGAAAGCATCACCCAGCACGGTTCAAGCGTCAGCGTCGGAAGGGATCTGGCGGTCAGCGCCGGACGCGACCTGACGGCAGTCGCCAGCCAGATCGAGGCCAAGCGCAACATCGCCATGGATGCGGCGGGTGACCTGACCCTGGCCTCGGCGGCGGATGAACAGCACAGCTACTCCAAGACCAAGAAAGTCACCCGCCAGGAAGACCATGTCAGCCAGATCGGCACCTCGCTGACCGCCGGGGCCGATGTGGTCCTCAGTGCCGGCAAGGACCTGAGCCTGATCTCCAGCCGTATCAGCGCCGGCAACGAGGCCTACCTGGTGGCCGGTGACAACCTGGAACTGCTGGCGGCCCAGGACAGCGACTACTCGCTGTACGACATGAAGAAGAAAGGCAGCTGGGGCACCAAGAAGACCCGCCGTGACGAGGTGACCCAGGTCACCAACATCGGCAGCGAGATCACGACTGGCGGCGACCTGACCCTCAAGAGCGGCGGCGACCAGAAGTACCAGGTGGCCAAGCTGGAAAGCGCCAAGGACCTGACCCTGGACAGTGGCGGCGCGATCACCTTCGAAGGGGTCAAGGATCTGCACGACGAAAGCCACACCAAGAGCAACAACAATGCCTTCTGGAATTCCTCCAAAGGCCGCGGCAACACCGATGAAACCCTGCGCCAGAGCAGCCTGGTGGCCGGCGGCAGCCTGACCATCAAGGCCGTGGAAGGCTTGAAGATCGACATCAAGCACATCGACCAGAAAAGCGTCAGCCAGGCCATCGACGCCATGGTCCAGGCCGACCCGCAACTGGCCTGGCTGAAACAGGCCGAGGCCCGGGGCGACGTCGACTGGCGCCAGGTCAAGGAGATCCACGAGTCCTTCAAGTACAACAACTCGGGCCTGGGCCCGGCAGCGCAGTTGATCATCGCCATCGCCCTGGCGGCGGTGATGGGGCCGATGATGGCCGGGATGAACACCATGCTCCAGGCAGTGGCGGTGAACGTCGCCACCAAGGCCACGGTCAGCACCATCGACAACCGCGGCAACCTGGGCAAGGTCCTCAAGGACGTGACCTCCAAGGAGAGCATCAAGGGCTACACAGTGGCCGCAGCCACCGCCGGAGTGGCCCAGGGGTTGAACTACAACCCGAGCGCCATGGGCCTGGATGCCAAGAGCCTGCAGACCGTGGCGGTCAAGGTCACGGCCGATGCCCTGATCAAGACTGCGGTCTATGGCGGCAGCTTCAAGGACAACCTGGCCAGCGCCGCTGCCGGCACCGCGGCGAGCATTGGCGGGGCCTATGGTGCCGGCAAGATCGGCGACCTGGGCCTGACCGAAGGCGGCCTGGCGAAAATCGCCCTGCATGCCGGGCTTGGCGGCCTGCTGTCTGAAGCCATGGGCGGTGATTTTCGCACCGGCGCCATCGCCGGTGGTGCCAACGAGTTGCTGGTGGGGGTGCTGGGGGACAAGCTGCTGCCGGACAACCTGATCCCCGGCTCGCCGGAGTACATCCAGGCCCAGGCCAACCTGATGGCCCTGTCGCAGATTGTCGGTGTACTCGGCGCGTCGGCGTCCGGTGGTGACATGAGCATCGCCTCGGCGGTGGCGGCCAATGGCACTCAGTACAACTACCTGACGCACCAGGCCTTCGACGAGGTGGGCAACTGCCTGTCGGGACGTACCTGCTCTACCGATGAGCAGAAGAAGGCTGCGGTGGCCAAGGCCGAGAAACTCAGCGAGTGGCTGGACTCGGAAATGCGCAGCCTCTGCGACAAGGCGCCGACCAGCGACAGTTGCCGCGCGGCGGTCAATGCCTCGATCAAGTACGTGGCCATGAAGGATGCCTGGAACATCATGAACAAGGATGTGACCCGTTCCTCGAAGAACACCTTCGACTATCTCTACAACACCGAAGGGGCTGCCGGGCGCCTGGTGACCTACTTGAACACCATCGACAACCGGGCCAATTTCTTTGGTGCCAGCCATGTCTACGAGCAGAACATGGGGATTGGTGCCAAGTGGTTCGGTGGGGCGGAAGAGGTGTCCAGGGCCGGTTGGACCGGCCTGGGAGCCGACGATAACCTCTCGTACATAACCTTTGGTGTCGGCCGGCTGATGGCGCCGGTCTATGACTGGCGCAAGGCAGCCGGGGATGCGCTGATCACCGGTGGCTTCGAGAACTTCAAGAACCTCTACAACAAGGCCACCAGCGATCCGGTCGCCTGGGACATCAAGCAATTGAAAGGCGAACAGACTATCCTGCAGCCGATTCATGAGCAGTACATGGGCGACCGGAGTGCATTCACCTGGCTTTCCGGGCTGGTGACCGATACGTCGATCATGCCCGAGATAATGATCGGTGATCGAAAAGGAATGGATGGCGGCGTGGATATTCTGGATTACAAGTCCCGGGTGGAGTTTGGCTGCAAATTGCTGGGCTACTCCAAGAGCCAGGGCTGTGCGCCATGAGTGCGGCGGCTTACCCGCGACGCCGGGTGTTCATGGCGTTTTTCTTCTGCCCGCTGGTGTTGGGGCTGGTGTTCGGCGCCTTCAAGTTCGTCACGCTGCTGGCCCACCTGGCCAGCAACCCGCGATTGCTGGGGGAGGTGCGGGGGGGCGAGTTGCTGCTGATGCCGGTGCTTGCACCGCTGGTGGCCCAGGTGGCGTTTCTGCTGCCGTTCCTGGTCTTCGCCCTGGGGGTGACGCTGATGAAGGTCTACCACAGCCCGCGCGCCTGTGCGGTGCTGGCCCTGGTGGGCGCAAGCGTGGCCAGCCTATGGGCGCTGATCTTCATCGCCCTGGTGGTCCATGGCGTGAAGAAGGCACAGTTCGCCGACTACCAGGTGGAGATGCTGGTGCTATTCGTGGCTGCCTGCCTGACCTGCTGGCTGGCAGCGCGCCTTTTCCTGCCCGAGAGCAATGCTGGTCCAGGGGTTGCTGACTGACCCCTTGCTCCGGCTGCCGTTATTGACAGCCGGGGCTGGCGCCGCGAATTATCCAGCCCCTGGATAATTTCGATGGGCATTATTCATGAAGCTCAATGTGCAGCGCCTGGACCTCAACCTGTTGCGGGTGTTCGACGCCTTGATGCAGGAGCAGAACCTGTCCCGGGCCGCGGTACGCCTGAACCTCAGCCAACCGGCGGTGAGCAATGCCCTGGCGCGCCTGCGTCGGCACCTGGACGAGCCGCTGTTCATTCGCACCGCCCGCGGCATGCAACCCACCTCCCGGGCCCTGAGCCTGCATGTGGCCGTGCGCCAGGCCCTGCACCTGTTGCAGCAGGGCCTCGATCCTGCTGCGGCGTTCGAGCCGGCGGCGGCCCAGCAACTGTTCACCTTGTCGATGAACGATTACGCCCAGGCGCGCCTGCTGCCGGCCCTTTCCCGACGCCTGCAGCAGGTAGCGCCCGGGGTCCGGCTGGCGGTGCGCAGCGACAGCGCCGACGCCATCGCCGCCTGGCTCGGTGCCGGGATGCTCGACCTGGCGGTGGACTACCTGTATTTCGACAGCCCGGACCTGTGCTACCAGCCGCTGCTTGAGGAGCAACTGGTGGTGATCGGCCGTCGCGACCATCCGGCCTTTGCCCCGGAACTGAGCCTGGAGGCCTACCAGGTTTGCCTGCACGTGGCGATTCCCGATCGGGGTGGGCGCGGCTCGCCCCTGGAAATCGTTCTCGGCTCGGCCAAGGTCCAGCGCCAGGTGCAGGTGTTCGTGCCCAACTACCTGAGCATTCCGCTGATCGTTGCCCAGTCCGACCTGCTGGGCACCGTGCCACGCTACCTGGCGGAGCATTTCTGCGCCTTGCTGCCGATCCGCATCGCCAGCCTGCCGCTGCTGGCGGCGCCGGTGCAGGTCAGCCTGATCTGGCATCGCCAGCAGCAACAGGCGCCGGGCCTGCAATGGTTGCGCAGGGAGATTGCGGCCATTGCCAGTGCTCCATAGTCGCCATGCACTCCGGGTAAACGGGGCGCTGCCCAGGTGGGGCCGACCTCGGCCGACCAGCTCTGGCTCCGGAATTTCTTGAGAAAGTGCCAAGTCTCAGAAATTTCCTACTTCCATTGGCGAAGTGTCTTGAACTCAGTTGAGTTCAATTTGGCTAGCATGGTTTTTTATCCGGAGCCGCGGTGATGTCGACGCTGAGCGTACTGTTGTTGTGTTCGAACGCTTTTCGGGTTCGACATTTTTCAAGAATTCTCGCGTCTTGCGGTTTTGCTCGGGTACAAGTGATCAGCGATGACTGCGACGGCGCTCAGTTCCCGCCCGCCCTGGATGAACTGGACCTGGTGATCTGCGACTCGCTGCACTCCCTGAACGCCATCCCCTACCTGCGCAGGCTCTGCGAGCACCACGGCTTTTTCTCGATGATGGAATGCGAAGCGCTGCAAGCGCCGATCCGTTGGGGGCTGGCGAACTTTCGCGTGCGTTCCGGCAAGTACTGCGTCGGCAGTTACAGCGAGCTGGACACGCTGCAGATCAGCGCCTTGCTGCTCAAGGCGCTGGCCATCAAGCGTACGGTGAAAGGCCATGCACGTGACGATGCTCCAGGGGCGGCGGGAGCTGGTTGCGCCAACAACGACTGGGTGGCTGAACTGGATGTTTCCCAGGCCCTGGAACAGCGGCAGATCGTGGCTTTTTTCCAGCCCCAGGTCTGCATGAAGACCCGGCGCATCACCGGCGCCGAAGTCCTGGCCCGTTGGCAGCATCCTCACAAGGGGGTGCTGGGGCCGCAGTTCTTTCTCGACCTGTTCGACAGCCCGCAGGGCCATCGCCAATTGTTCGATTGCCTGTTGCAGCAGGGCCTGGCGTTGCAGCGGCAGTTGCAGGGCCACGCCAGCGGCGATGCCCTGATGTTCTCCTACAACATTGAGGCCAGCCAGCTGAGCGATCCGCAATTCGCCTTGCGGGTGTTGCAACAGATCGACGAGGCGCAGGTGCCCACACGCCAGGTGACCCTGGAGATCACCGAGCGCCAGGCTCTGGTCCTGAGCATGCAGTGCATCGAGAACATCAGTGTGCTGGTGCACAGTGGCGTGCGTCTGTCCCTGGATGATTTTGGCACCGGGCATTCCTCGATCATGCGCCTGGCGGACATTCCCTTTGGCCAGCTCAAGCTGGACTCCGGATTTGTCGCCAACGCTACGGGGCCCAAGGAAACCCGGATCATCGAGGCCATCGTGGGGATGGCCGGTGCGCTGAACCTGGAGCTGGTGGCCGAAGGCATCGAGACCGAAAAGCAACGTGCGCACCTGCAGCGCCTGGGTGTCGATGCGGCCCAGGGCTTTCTGTTTCACAAACCGATGAATGCGGCCGCCCTGATCCGGGTCCTGACGTTGAGCCGGCCGCCGCAGCGACAGCTCAGCCAGAGCTAGGACGCAGCGCGGTCACTGCGTCTTGAGCATCACATAGGCTTCACCGCCACGACGGTCGTGCATGAGGATGAAGGTCTGCCCGTTGAGGGTGATCTTGCTCGGTACGCTCTGGGCCACCGGGGTGCTGGAGAACTTGCCGGCCACGCTGAGAAATTGCTGGGTCAGCGAGCTGTCGTTCTGGGTCGGGGTGGTGATCGCGCATTCCTTGTTGGCCTGTATCTGCACGCCCAGGCTTTGGTCCTCGTTCATGCCCATCTTGGCGAAGCCGGCATCGGTCAGGTCACTGATGCCATGGTTGCGCGCGGCGGTCTCGGCGCCGGCGAAGGACGGCGCGGACTTCAGGCAGATATCGCGAAAGGCCAGGATGCCGGCGGAAGTGATGGTGGGCTCCGGGTTGATCTCCCGGGTCACGCTGGAGCAGGCGCCAAGCAGCGCCAGGGCGGTGAGGGTTGCGGCAAGTGGTGCGGTGCGGGGCAGAGTGCTCATGGAAATCCTTGGAAGCAGACGGCAAGGGGGCGGGGAGGGTTCTTGCCGAATGAGGCATCGGCGCCCTGGCAGGGTAGGCAGGGGCATCGTTCAGATCAATCTTTTGTGTGAAAACCGCGTGTTGAACGGTTCCGGGGCGCTGCGGCTGGCGCAGTAATTGCCTGCCTCATGGCTCAGTTCAACGATGGGGCCCGCGGCCATGCAATTACGAGCGTTGCGTTACTTCCACGAGGTGGCCCGGTGCGCCTCCCTGCGTCAGGCGGCGGAGCGCCTGTACGTGACCCCCACCGCAGTCAGCCGGCAGATCGAGCAACTGGAGCACTTCTTCGGCACCGCGCTGATCGAGCGCGGGCCCCGGGGCATTCGCCTGACCGTGGAGGGTGAATGCCTGGCCGAGCAGGTCACCTCCACCTTGCGCGGCTTCGACCAGGTGCGCGATGTGATCGCCAGCCGGCAGAGCCAGGTAGCGGGTAACGTCAGCATCCATGTGTCGGAAAGTATCGTTTCCAGCGTGCTGGCGCCGGTGCTGGCGGCGTTCAACCGGGCCCATCCGAAAGTCACCTTCAACATCGTCATCGCCAGTGCCGGCGCCACTCTGGATGCCCTGTGCAGTGGTGATGCCGACCTGGGCCTGGCGTTCTACCTGCCGGAACGGGCCGAAGTGGAGGTGACCGCCCACTGCCAACTGTGGCACCGGGTGCTGGTCAGCGCCGAGCACCCGTTTGCCCAGTGCCCGAGCATTCGCCTGCAGGATCTGGAGGGCCAGCCCCTGGCGATTCCCGACTCGGCCTACGGTGTGCGCCAGGCGCTGGAGAGCGCGGCGAAAAAGCGCGGAGTGAACATCCTTCCGGTATTCACCACCAGCTCCCTGGAGGTGCAGAAAAGCCTGGCCCGCCAACGTGCGGCAGTGCTGATCCTGCCCCAGGTGGATGCCGAGGCCCGGGACCTGGGGGATGGGCTGGTGGCCGTGCCGATCGACGACCAATACCTGGAGCGGATCCGGGTGGACCTGTGCGTGGTGCGCAACCGGCCCTTGTCGGTGGCGACCCTCAGGTGCCAGGAAATGCTTGTCCGGGCGATGCAACGCCATAGCCTGGCGTAGGAGCGGGCTTGCCCGCGAAAGCGTTTCCAAGAGCGCTGCACGGCTTACGGACCTCTTCGCCGGCAAGCCGGCTCCTACGGAGGAGGGGCGGTGGTCAGAACAGGTTGAAAGGGAAATTCCCCACCAGGCGGAACTCGTCATAGCTGCCGTCGATCTGCCCGCCGCTGGCGCGGTGGTTGTAGACGATGGTGCGCAGCACCGCATCCTTGAGCCGCCCGGATTGCACCACATAGGCCAGCATCAGGCCGTTCTCGTTGTGCTTGGCGCCGTCCAGGCCGCGCACGTTGTAGCCGCGGTTGCGGCCATCGCGGTCACCGTCGTAGTGCGTGCCATCGATGCCCCAGCCCTTGGCGTGCCACAAGCTGGCGCTCAGCCCGGGCACGCCGTAGGCGGCAAGATCCAGGTCGTAGCGCAACTGCCAGGACTTTTCATTGGGGCCGTTGTAGTCCGAGTACAGGGAGTTGGCCATGTAGTTGCCGGTGGACTCCCACACATAGTCGAAGTACTCGTCGCCGAACACCTGCTGCCAGGCCAGGGTCAGGCTGTGGGCCTGATGGCTGCCGGTCAGCGCCAGACTGAAGGCGTCGTTATCGATGTAGCCCAGGCGCTGCTGGCCCTGGTCCCGGGTGTGGTAGTAGTTGAACGCGGTCTTCAGCGCCAGCCGGCTTTTGTCTCCGGCGCGGTGGGTCAGGCCCAGGTAGTACTGGTCCCACATGTTCTCGAAGCGCGAGGCATAAAGGCTGCCTTCCAGGCCCAGGCCGGGCTTTACCGTCGCCCCCAGGTAGCTGATGCGCTCGCCGCTGTAGGCGCGGTTGCCGAAGGTGGTGGTCAGGCGTTCGCTGCCGGTACCGGTGCGCGGGATGGCCCGATCGAAGCTGCCGGCCTGCAGCGACAACCAGTCGGTTTCGTTGCTGTAAACGCCCACGCCCTGGAAGCTGGAGGGCAGGGCGCGGTTGTCCTTGTAGCGCAGCACCGGGTTGTCGGTCATCAGGCGCCCGGCCTTGAGCTCGGTGTTGGACAGGCGCAGGCGGACATCGCCGATGCCTAGGCGGCTCCAGGTGGGCAGGGCGTCGCCGTCGCTGTCCACCAGCACCCGGTCACCGCCATTGGCCACCCGGCCGTGGCCGCGCTCCAGGTTCACTGCGCTGAACAGGCCGGCGTCCACCCCAATGCCGATCAGCCCCTGGGTATAGCCGGAGCTGTACTTGAGCATGCCGGTCTGTACCCAGGTTTCCCGCACCCGGGTGCGCTGGTTGCCATCGGGTTTCTTGATCGTCAGGTAGGTGTCGCGTTGGGTGTGCTGGTTGGAGTAGTAATGGCGCAGGTTGAGGTCCAGGCTGCTGCCTTCGATAAAGCCCGGGGCCTGGGCCTGTTGGCTTGGGCGCGGGTTGTCCTGGGCCAGCAGGGGGCTGCTGGCGCTCATGGCCAGGAGGCAAAGTACGAGCTGTTTCATGTCGCTTCCCCACAAATCAAAGGCGTCGAACCTCCGCCCGACCGCGGTCATGCGCGGCCGGCAGGGTAGAGGAAGACGCGGTGCCGGAAAAGGGTTTTGGGCAGTGCGGCGAATGCTCAGCGGGCGCGGGCTTCTGCGAGCCGTTGGCCGGGGTTGCTGCGCCCGGGTGCTTGCGGGCGGGTTTCCTTGGCGAACCAAGCGGCGGTCAGGCACACCAGGTTGGCCACCAGCAGGTAGCCCACCGGTGACATTGGGTTGCCGGTGGTGCCGATCAGCCAGGTGATGATGATCTGCGCCGTACCGCCGAAAGCCGCCACGCCAAAGGCGTAGACGATGGAGAAACCGGTGGAGCGCACCGCCTTGGGGAAGCTCTCCACCAGCAGCACGATCAGCGCCGCGCCACTCATGCCGTGCAGCCCGGAGAGCACCGCCAGGGTCAGCAGGAAGGTCGTCGGGCTGGGGTGCTCGGTCATCAATTGCAACGCCGGGAACAGCACCAGCAACAGCACCACCCGCGGCGCCATGAGGATGGTGCGGCGGCCGAAACGGTCGCAGAGCATGCCGCCGGCAATCGCGCACACCGCCATGGCCGCGCCGGCCACCAGGGTCGAGAGCATGGAGATGCTGGTGGGCAGTTTCAGTTCGGTGAGGGCGAAGGTGGTCATGTAGTTGATGAAGTACTGGGTGATGGTGCTGCCCGACAGAATCAGCAGCCCCAGCACCAGCGCCCGGCGATGCTCGCCGAACACCTGGCGCACCAGGCTGCCGGTGCTGGCTTCTTCGCCCTGGCCATGGAAGGTTTCCGCCAGGTTGCGGCGGATGTAGATGCCGATTGGCAGTACCAAGAGGCCGAACACGAAGGGCACGCGCCAGCCCCAGCTGTTGAGGTCCTCGGGGGACAGCACCTGGGTCAGGGTGTAGCCCACGGTGCCGGCGGCCATGGCGGCCACGCCCTGGGCCACCACCTGCCAGCAGGCGTAGGTGCCGCGCTTGTGGGCTGGCGCGGCTTCGAGGATGTAGGTGGTGGCGGGGCCGGCCTCGCCACCCCAGGCCAGGCCCTGGATCAGCCGAGTGAGCACCAGCAGGATCGGTGCGGCGATGCCGATGCTTTCATAGCTGGGCAGGATGGCGATGCTGCCGGTGCCCACGGCCATCATCACCAGGGTCAGGAGCATCGCCGGCTTGCGCCCGACGCGGTCGGCGTAGGCGCCGATCAGCACCGCCCCCAGGGGCCGCACGATAAAACCCACTCCGAAGGCGGTGACCGACAACATCAGGCTGACAAAGGCGCTGTCGGAGGGAAAGAAGGTGTGGCCGATCATCACCGCAAAGGTGGCGTAGACCCCGAAATCGAAGAACTCCACGGCATTGCCGAGGATCACCGCGAATACGCTGCGCTTGCCTCCCGCCGCGTTGGGCGTTTCGGGCTCGGGTGTGGCGGATGGATTGGACGCTTGGCTGTGCATACTGGCCCCTCGAATTTTTATTCATAGGTTGCCCAGGCCCCGGGCGGCAAGGCCCGGGGCTGGGGTGAAGGTGGCAGTTTCGGTGTGTCAGTGGGACGGCGGGTTCGGCCAGTTGTGGATCGCTCCACGCCAGCTCTCATAGGTCTTGGCCACTTGCAGCAGCCATTGATCGGCAAAGCGCGGGGCGATCATCTGCAGGCCGATGGGCATGCCATCGGCGGCGAAACCGCAGTTGATCGACAGCGCCGGTTGTTCGCCCATGTTCCAGGGCAGGGTGAAGACGATGTGCTCGAACGGCTGCTGCGGGTCGTTGCTCGGTGACGGCCACTGGGCGGGAAAATGGTTGACCTGGTTGGTGGGCGACAACACCAGGTCGAACTCGCTGAATACCTGGGCGGCACGCCGACGCATCTCGAAGGTCTGGTTGAAGCCCTGCACCGCCTCGACCCCGGACAGGTCGGCCCCCGGCGCCGCCCAGTCGCGAATGTAGGGCAGCACCTTGGCAAACTGCTCGGCGCCCAGGGCCGAGAGTTCCGCCCATTGTCGGGCACGCCAGAAGCGGTCGAGGCCGTCTAGCTGAGCGCGGTCCATGATCGGTGCCAGGGTGCGGACCTGGGCGCCGTGGCTCTCGAACAACCGCGCGGCCTGTTCCACCGCCGCGCAGACAAAACCTTCCGGCTGCAGCCCCGCGCCGGGTTCCAGCATCAGGCCGATTTTCAAACCGTTGACCGACACCGGCGCATCGCTCCAGTCGCCGGTCAAGGGCGGCAGGCTGGTGGCGTCCCGGGCATCGGGTCTGGCCAGGTAGCGCATCATCAGCACCGCGTCATCGACGCTGCGGGTCATGGGCCCGGCGCAGCGTCCGGTGTAGTAGGGGTCGATGGGAATCCGCCCCAGGGTCGGCTTGAACCCCACCAGCCCGCACCAGGCGGCCGGCAGGCGCACCGAGCCGCCGATATCGGTGCCGATGTGCAGCGGCCCGTAACCGGCCGCGGCGGCCGCAGCGGCGCCGGAACTGGAGCCACCGGTATTGCAGGCGGTGTTCCAGGGGTTGCGGGTAATGCCGTGGAAGCTCGACAACCCCGAGGACAACATGCCGAAATCCGGCACCGTGGTCTTGGCCAGGATGATCGCCCCGGCCTCACGCATCCGCGCGGCGGGTGGAGCATCCTGCAACGCCGGCTTCAGCGTGGTGGCCGCGCTGCCCAGGGGAATTGGCGTGCCCTGGGTGGCGATCAGTTCCTTGATCGTCACTGGAATCCCGTCCAGCGGGCCGTTGGGGGCGCCCTTGTTCCAGCGCTCGGTGGCGGCCCGGGCCTGCAGGCGCACCTGCTCCGGATCGAAGGCGTAGAGCGCACGGATATGCGGCTCCCAGCGCCCGATATGGGCCAGCAGATGCTCGTAGTAGTCCAGTGGCGAGAGGGTGCGGCTGGCGAATTGCGCCAGCAGCTGGGTGGTGGAGAGATCGTGCAAATCAGTCATCGAACGCATCCTTGTGTCGGGCGTCAGTCGGGTTGCTGATGGCCCGACTGTATCGCTTCCACCCTAGCCCAACCATCACAAAGGACGCAGCCTGGTGTTGCGTTTTTGTGAGCACTGCAGCGGCGTATCCCTTGGCCCGATTGAATACGGCCCCACCCAATCGCGACGTTCTGTAGGAGCGGGCTTGCCCGCGAAGGCGGCCTCAAGGTTTGCCCAAGGCTCGCGAGCCTCTTCGCCGGCAAGCCGGCTCCTGCGGGATTCTGCACGATGCCGGAACCAGGTGTAGGAGCGAGCTTGCCCGCGAAGGCGGCCTCAGGGTTTGCACAAGGCCCGCGGGCCTCTTCGCCGGCAAGCCGGCTCCTACGGGATTTCGCCCGGGTCAGTGTCGCAGGACGGGGGCTTGGGGGTGGGGGCTGGGGAACGCTTGCTCATAGGCCCGGCACAAGCGCAGCACTTGCTCGTCGGCAAAGCGTGGGCCGACTACGTGCAGGCCCACGGGCAGGCCGTCGTCGGCAAAGCCGCAGGGCAGTGAAGCCGCCGGCTGCTGGGTCAGGTTGAAGGGGTAGCTGAAGGGCGTCCACTCCATCCATTCCCCCAGGCCCGAGCCCGGTGGGACGTTGTGTCCGGCGGCGAACGCAGTCAGGGGCAGCATGGGCGAGAGCAGCAGGTCGTAGCGCTCGTGGAAGGCGGCCATGTGGGCCACCAGGGCGGCGCGCGCCTCCAGGGCGGCGCTGTAGTCGCTGAGGCTGATGCCTTCGCCCTGTTCGGCGATGCGCAGCAGGCCCGGGTCCAGCAAGGCGCGCTGGGCGGGGCTGAGGGCTGCGGTCAGGCGCGCCGCTCCGGAGAACCACAGGGTATTGAACATCTCCAGGGGATCACTGAAACCGGGATCGACCTGCTCGATCTGTGCCCCCAGTTGCGCCAGGCGCTCCACCGCCCGGGCCACCACTCGCGCCACTTGCGGGTCGACCTTGACGTAGCCGAAGTCCGGGCTGTAGGCGATGCGCAGGCCCTTGAGGCTGGCATTTTCCGGTAACCAGGGCGTGCTGCGCGGTGCGCCGAGCAGGCCGTCACGGGCATCCGGACGGGCCACGGTCTGCAGCATCAGCACGGCGTCATCGACGCTGCGGGTCATCGGCCCCAGGTGCGAGAGGATGTTCATCGCGCTGGCCGGCCACTGCGGCACGTAGCCGAAGGTCGGCTTGATGCCGAAGGTGCCGGTGAAGGCGCAGGGAATGCGGATCGATCCGCCGGCATCGCTGCCCTGGTGCAACACGCCGAGGTTCAGCGAGGCCGCCGCCGCTGCGCCGCCGGAGGAACCGCCGGCCGTCAGGCGAGTGTCCCAGGGGTTGCGGGTGATGCCGTACAACGGGTTGTCGGTCACGCCTTTCCAGCCGAATTCCGGGGTGGTGGTCTTGCCCAGCAGCACCGCGCCGGCCGCGCGCATGAAGCCGGAGAAGGGCGCGTCGACTTCCCAGGGGCCGGCGGCCAAGGTAGTTTTCGAGCCCTTGCGGGTGGGCATGCCACGGGTCAGGGTCAGGTCCTTGATCGACGCCGGCAAGCCGTCCAGGGCGCCGCAGGGCTGGCCCTTGAGCCAGCGCTGTTCGGAGGCCCGTGCCGCGTCCAGGGCCCCTTGGTGGTCGATATGGCAATAGGCGTTGACCAGCGGATTGAAGCGCTCGATACGCGCCAGGGCGTCCTCGGTGACCTCCACCGGTGACAGGCGCTTGTCACGGTAATGGCGCAGCAGTTCGACGCCGCTCAAGGCGGCGATGTCAGTGGCTTGCTTCATAGCGATTGAGCTCCTTGAGCGGCATTGACCATGGCCCGCAGCAGGACCGCGCAGCCGTCGGCCAGGTCCTGGGGCGCGGCGTTTTCAATTTCGTTGTGGCTGATGCCGCCCTCGCAGGGCACGAAGATCATCCCTGCCGGGCCCAGCTCGGCGATGAAGATCGCGTCATGCCCGGCGCCGCTGACGATGTCCATGTGGCTCAGCCCCAGGTGCTCGGCGCCCTGGCGCACGGCGGCCACGCAGGCGGGGTCGAAGTCCAGCGGCGGGAAATCGGCGGTGGCGGTCAGCTCGAAGCTCAGGCCGTGCTGGCGGCAGCTGTCTTCGATCACCTGGCGCACTTCATCGACCATGGCTTGCAACCGATCGGCGTGCAGGTGGCGCAGGTCGAGGGTCATCTGCACCTGCCCGGGGATCACGTTGCGCGAGCCCGGGTGCAGACTCAGGCAGCCCACGGTGCCGCAGGCATGGGGCTGATGGGCATGGGCGATGCGATTGACCGCGCTGACCACTTGCGCCGCGCCCACCAGGGCGTCCTTGCGCAGGTGCATCGGCGTCGGCCCGGCGTGGGCCTCGACCCCGCTCAGGGTCAGGTCGAACCACTTCTGGCCCAGGCAGCCCATGACCACGCCAATGGTGGTCTGGCGGTCTTCCAGCACCGGCCCTTGCTCGATATGCGCTTCGAAATAGGCGCCCACCGGGTGGCCGAGTACCGCACGCGGACCGGCATAGCCGATGCGCCGCAGCTCGGCGCCCACCGACAGGCCCTGTTCGTCCTGCTTGGCCAGGGTCTCGGCGAGGTCGAACTTGCCGGCGAACACCCCCGAACCCATCATGCACGGCGGGAAGCGCGAGCCTTCCTCGTTGGTCCAGACCACCACTTCGATCGGCGCCTGGGTTTCCAGGCCCAGGTCGTTCAGGGTGCGGATCACCTCCAGCCCGGCCATCACCCCGTAGCAACCGTCGAACTTGCCGCCGGTGGGCTGGGTGTCGATATGGCTGCCGGTCATCACCGGGGCGCGGTTCGGGTCACGCCCGGCGCGGCGGGCGAAGATATTGCCGATGCCGTCCACGCTGACGCTGCAGCCGGCCTCTTCGCACCAGCGCACGAACAGGTCCCGGGCCTGCCGGTCGAGGTCGGTGAGGGCCAGGCGGCATACGCCGCCCTTGGCGGTGGCGCCCAGTCGGGCCAGGTCCATCAAGGACTGCCAGAGGCGCTCGCGGTTGATCAGCGGGGCATTGCTTTGCAAGGACTGCAGTGGGTCCAGTCGACTGTTCATGGCATTTCTCCCGTCAGGCGCTCAGGGCCAGGTAGCGGTTCTTGATGGTCGGGTCGGCGCGAAACTCGGCGGCGCTGCCCTGGTAGACCACGCGGCCCTGTTCGAGCACGTAGTGACGGTCGGCGAGCTTGTCGCAGACCATCAGGTTCTGTTCCACCAGCAGCACCGGCAGGCCGTCTTCCTTGAGGGTGCGCAGGATTTTCACCAGCTCGTCGACGATCACCGGCGCCAGGCCCTCGGTGGGTTCGTCGAGGATCAGCAGCTTGGGGTCATTGAGCAGGGCGCGGGCGATGGCCAGCATCTGCTGTTCGCCGCCGGACAGGGCGTGGCCGGCGTTCTTGCGGCGTTCCTTGAGCCGAGGAAACATTCGGTAGATGTCGTCCAGCTGCCAGCGGCTGGCCTTGCGCTGGGCGATGCGCAGGTTTTCCTCGACGCTGAGCAGGCGAAAGATGCCCCGGTGTTCCGGCACCAGGGCCAAGCCCTGGCGGGCGATCTCGAAGATCTTCTGGCCCACCAGTTGCTGGCCGTTGAAGTGGATCTGGCCCTGGCGCGGGCAGATGATCCCCAGGATGCTGCGCAAGGTGGTGGTCTTGCCCGCGCCGTTGCGCCCCAGCAGGGTCACCAGTTCACCGGCCTCCACCTTGAGCGAGACGCCTTCGAGCACGTGGCTCTTGTCGTAGTAGGAATGGATGTTCTCGACGGTCAGCATCAGGCGGCTTCTCCCAGGTAGGCGACACGCACACGCTCATCGGCGCGCACCACATCCGGCGTGCCCTCGACCAGGATCTGGCCGTGGCTCATCACGGTGATGCGCTGGCTGATGGACATGACGATGCTCATGTTGTGTTCGATCAGCAGCACCGTGTGGTCGCGGCCCAGGTCGCTGATCAGTTGGGTCATGATCGGAATGTCATCGATACCCATGCCCGAGGTGGGCTCGTCGAGCATCAGCAATTGCGGCTTCGAACAGATCGACATGCCCACTTCCAGCACCCGTTGCTGGCCGTGGGACAGCTCGCCGGCCAGGGTCTGGGCCCGGGCCGTGAGTTGCAGGCGCTCCAGCACCTGGTCGGCCACCTCCAGGTGCTCGCGGCGGCTGTCCACGTGGCGCCAGAAGTTCAGCGCTCCCAGGCCGTCTCGGCCCTGGGCGGCCAGGCGCAGGTTCTCCCGCACGCTGAGGTTCTGGAACAGGCTGGTGAGCTGGAAGGAACGCGCCATGCCCAGGCCGACCCGGCCGTGGGCGGGTTTCTTGATGATGTTCTTGCCGTTGAAACGGATGGCTCCAGCGGTGGCCTGGCGTTCGCCGGTCAGGCAGTGGAACAGGCTGGTCTTGCCGGCGCCGTTGGGGCCGATGATGGTGTGGATGGTGCCGGCCTCGACCTTGAGGTTGACCCCGTTGACCGCGTGGAAGGCACCGTAGGCCAGCTCCAGGTTCTGGGTTTCCAGCAGGTACTGCGCAGGCTTGCTCATGAGCGTTTCTCCTCGGCCAGCAAGGCCGTCTTGCGTGAGCCTTTGAGGCGTTCCACCAGGCTCGACAAACCGCCCCACAAACCGCCGCGCATGAACACCACCACCAGGATCAGGATCACCCCCAGCAGAATCAGCCAGCGTGGCCACAGCTCGGAGAGGAACTCGCCCAGCAGTACGATGGCGCCGGCGCCGAGCAGGGAGCCGAACAGCGAGCCGGTGCCGCCGACGATGGTCATGATCAGGATGTTTTCCGACATCGCCAGGTCGATGTTCGACAGCGGCACGAAGTGCAGGAGCATGGCGTACAGCGCCCCGGCAATCCCGGTGACCGCGCCGGAGAGCATGAACACCAGGATCTTGAAATGCCGGGTGTCGTAGCCGATGGCGGCGGCGCGGGTTTCGTTCTCGCGGATGGCCATCAGGGTGCTGCCGAACGGCGAGGCGATCACCCGCCGGGCACCGATGAAGATCAGCAGGAACAGCACCGCGACAAAGCCGTAGAAATAGCGGGCGTCGGCCAGGGACAGCAGCACTGTGTCACCGATGCGGATCTCCGGGCGCGGCACGCTGAGCAGGCCGTTGTCGCCGCCGGTCCAGTCGCTGAGGGTGTAGGCGATGAAGTAGGCCATCTGGCTGAAGGCCAGGGTCAGCATGACGAAGTAGATGCCGGTACGGCGGATCGCCAGGGCGCCCACCAGCAGTGCCAGCAAGGCTCCCACCAGCGCCGCGCCGAGCAGGGCACTGAACAGCCCCAGCTGCAGATGGATCATCAACAGGGCGGCGCAGTAGGCACCGGCGCCGAAGAAGATGCCCTGGCCGAACGACAGCAGCCCGGTGTAGCCCAGCAGCAGGTTACAGGCCAGTGCGGCGAGGGCGAAGATCAGGATCTCGCTGGCCAGGGTCGCCGACGGCAGCACCAGAGGCAGGCCGATCAGCACCGCGATCACCAGCCACAGCAGGCCGCGCGATTGAGTCTTGGCAAAGGGCAGGGGATTTTTCTCGCTCATGATCATGCTCTCCCGAACAGGCCGTAAGGACGCACCAGAATGACTGCCGCCATGGCGCCGTAGATCATCAGGCTGGCGCCCTGGGGCCAGAGGCTGGTCATTAGGCTTTGCACCACCCCCACCAGCAGGCCGCCCACCAGGGCGCCGCCGAACGAGCCCATGCCGCCGATCACCACCACCACGAAGGCCACCCCGAGAATCTCCGGGCCGACAAAGGGCTGGGCGCCGCGCAAGGGCGCGAACAGCACCCCGGCGATCCCGGCCAGGGCCACGCCGAGGGCGAAGGTCATGGAAAACAGGCGAAAGATATTGGTGCCCAGCAGCGACACGGTCTCGGTGCTTTCACTGCCGGCCCGCACCAGGGCACCGAAGCGCGTGCGCTCCAGCAGCAGCCACAGGCCCAGCCCCACCAGGGCCGAGAACAGGATCAGGAACAGGCGGTAGTAGGGGTAGACGAAGTCGCCGATCACCAGCACCCCGCGCAGCAGTTCCGGCACCGCCACGGCCTTGCCCACCGGGCCCCAGATCATCACGCTGGCTTCCTGGATGATCAGCGCGATGCCCAGGGTCACCAGGATCTGGAACATGTGCGGCAAGTGGTAGATGCGCTGGATCAACAGGCGCTCGATGATCCAGGCCAGGGCCGCCACCACCAGGGGCGCGAGCACCAGGGCCAGCCAGAAGTTGCCGGTCAGGCTGACGGCGGTGTAGCAGATGTAGGCGCCGAGCACGAAGAACGCGCCATGGGCGAAGTTGACGAAGTTCAGCAGGCCGAAAATGATCGTCAGGCCCACCGCGATCAGGAAGTAGATCATCCCCAGCCCGAGGCCGTTGAGGATCTGGAACAGGTACAAATTAAGCATGCAGGAACCCTCGGCAGGGAGCCCTTGGACGGAGCCCGCTGCCTGTAGCCAGCGATAGAAGTGTCGAGCGTCAGGCCAGGGCGCAGCCGGTGGCGCTGACATCCGGGAACGAGCGACCGGCGCTGAGCACCTCGGCCAGGTCGTCCTTGTCGCGCATCGTGGCGGCGGCCTTGCCCACCAGCAGGTAGTAATCCTTGATCACCTGATGGTCGCCGGCGCGGATGCTCTCCTCGCCGGTGGGGCCCTGGTAGGTCAGGCCCTGCATGGCCTTGGCCACGGTAGCGCCGTCAAAGCTGCCGGTGGCGGCAATGGTGTCGAGGATGATCTTGCTGCCGATGTAGTCGGCGGCCAGCGGGTAGGTGGGGTTGATGCCGTATTTGGCCTGGGTCAGCTTCACCAGTTCGCGATTGAGCGGGGTGTCCACCTGATGCCAGTACTGCGCGCCGAGGTAGACGCCTTCCAAGACGTCGCTGCCCAGCTCCTGGAACTGGTCGAGCCCGGCGGACCACACCAGCAGCACCTTCATGCGTTCCTTGATGCCGAAGTTCACCGCCTGGCGCAGGGCGTTGGATGACTGGCTGCCGAAGTTCAACAGCACCAGCACATCAGGGCGGGCGGCGATGGCGTTGGTCAGGTAGCCGGAGAATTCCTGCTCCTGCAAGGAGTGGTAGCTGTTGCCGATGTGCTCGATGCCATGTTCGGCACACACCTGCTTCGCCCCTTCCAGCAAGGCTTCGCCGAACACGTATTGCGGGGTGATGGTGTACCAGCGCTTGGCCTCGGGCAGCAACTTGATCAGCGGCACCATGGTTTCGCGGATGGCGCCGTAGGTTGGCACCGACCAGCGAAAGGTCGAGGCATTGCAGTCCTTGCCAGTGACCTCATCGGCGCCCACCGGGGTCATGAACACCCCGCCGACCTTGCCCACCTCCTTGGCCACCGCCAGCGCCGAAGACGACAGGGTGCAGCCCTGGAAGAACCGCGCGCCGTCCTGGGCAATCGCCTCCTGCACCCGGCGCACCGCCTTGCCGGCGTTGCCCTCGGTGTCGATCACCTTGTAGTGCAGCGGTCGCCCCAGCAGGGTCGGGTACTGCTCCACCGCCAGGCGCGAGCCCATGTCGGCGAACTTGCCATAGCTGGCAAAGGCGCCGGACATCGACTTCAAACCGTAGAAGGTAAAGGGTTCGGCGGCAAAGGCGTTGCGCACCCCCAGCCCGAGGCTGAGGGCACCGCTAACGGCCAGACCGGCTTTCAACAACGTACGACGCTGCATGGGGTAACTCCCTGGTTTAGTTATTGGCAGGAGTGGCAATGGCGAATCGACGTAGCAGCCTGTGTTCAGGCTTGTTATTGGCAAAGCGGTGGACGGCGGGCGCTATCGGTGGTGGTCGAACTCCAGCAGGAAGTGCTGGGTGACTTCGCCTTCCAGGGCGGTCATGTGGTGCTCGGCGTCGCACATGTGTTCGTGCATCAACTGGCGCACTGCGCTTTCATCTTCGGCGCGCAAGGCCAGCAGCAAGCGTTTGTGGTAATCCAGGTTGGCGGCGTCGAACTGCTTGCGCTTGGGCTTGTAGGCCTTCTTCAGCACCACCAGGTCGCGCAGCAAATCGTTGAGAAACTGCGCCATGAAACTCAGCAGCGGGTTGGGGCAGGCCCGCCCCAGCAGGTTGTGGAACTCCAGCTCGGCGATGCGCTGTTCGCGCTGGCCGGCCTCGCTGTCCTCGGGTTGGCTGCAGAAGTCGATGTTGTCCTGCAGGGCCTTGAAATCTGCCTCGCTCAAGCGCCCGATCACCGACACCGCCAGCTCCACCTCGATCACCTTGCGCAGCTGATAGACCTGCTCGCCGTCCATGTGCTGAAAGTGCAGGTAGTTGCGCAGCGCGCGGCTGGCCGGCTCGGTGCCGGCCTGGTTCAGGTAGGCGCCGCCGTTTGGCCCGGTGCGAGTGTTGACCAGCCCCTCCACCTCCAGCGCCTTGAGCGCCTCCCGGGCCGAGCCCTTGGAGCATTGGAAGCTTTCCATCAACTCCTTCTCGGTGGGCAAGCGATCCCCGGGGCGCAGGGCATCGGTGACGATGGAACGCTTCACCGACTCGACAATCACGTCGGAAAGCTTCTGGCGTTTGCGGCGAACGGGGCGTTTCAGCATGGGCGGCTATTTATCGTATTAATGCGGATAAATAGTAATAAATAGAGATGAGGGCGGCGCGTCAACCGCCTGAGGGAATGGGGTGTCGTTTTTGGTGTTGAGGGGGCGTAATCAGATAACTGTGTCGGGTTCACTGGAGCCGGCGGCTGCGTTAGACAGCGCTTTGCCATCACTGTATTTTCGAGCTGGAATTTCTAAAGGATTTCTTTCTCATCATGACGATGACCGATCACGAGCAGGTGCTGGACTTCTGGCACAGCGTCGAATTCTTCAATGCATACGACCTGGATCAGCCCCTGGACGCCGCGCGTAAATCACGCAGTGTCGAGCGGCTGACCGAGACCTGGTTAGCCAGTGGGCTCTGGGATAAATACCTGGGGCACCGTCGCGTGCTCTATTTGCTGCCCTTCGATGTCACTCATGTCACGCGAATGATCGAAGACTATGTCGACAGCCCTTCGATCAGTGAAGTGGCCAAGGTGCGCGATGGCGAGATGGCAGCAACCGGCCTTACCTGTTACGCCAAATTGACCCTGGGTCCCAACGGTGAACCCAACTTTGAGAGCCTGAGTGTTTCGGCCTTGCCGTGGGCGCTAGGCCGGTTGGCCAGCGGCGATATCGGTGCCTTGTGTGCCGTGACTTTCGATGAGAGCGTACGTGAACTCAAACGCGTCCTGGCTGATGAACAGTCGCAATGGGCAGACAAGCGCCTGGGCGCGAAACAGTTGCCCCAAGTGCTCAAGCACCTGGAGCAATGGGCCGGATGGACCCTGCCACAGACCGACCTGGCCTACATGGATATTTGGCCGATCGCCAAGCCTCGCAACGGTGCGGTTTCGGTTCAGCCTGACGAAGTATCAACTGACAGCCCTGAGCCGATGGCGCCTGCTGATGAATTGGTGATCCTCAACAGCTTCTACCTGCATGACCTTGTCCAGGCCAAACGTCTCTTGAGCAGCGAGCGGCCTGCGCGTGCTTTGCGGGCGTATCTGTCGACACTCGACCCGCAGAAGCTGGACCTGGATAGCGAGTCCGGGCAACAGGCAATAAACCGCACGTTGCGCCCGGAAAATGGCATTGGCGGGCGCTGGCCTGCTGCAAGCCAGCACGTGCAATCACTGATGCAGCAGTTTGCGCTGAACACCATGGGAGCGATGGACGAGGGTGAGATCCTTGCGGTCAACGGCCCACCAGGCACCGGAAAAACCACCTTGCTGCGTGACTTGATCGCCGATTTGGTGGTCGGAAGGGCGGATGCGCTGGCACAACTGACGGTGGCCAAGGATGGCCTCAGTGATCAAGTGATCGATGCGGTTTTCAGCAAGAAGAGTTATCGGATTCCGCTGTTATCTGAAACGCTGACCGGCTTCGAGATGCTCGTGGCCTCTACCAATAACGGCGCCGTGGAAAATCTGTCCCTGGAGTTGCCTCAGCTCAAGGGCATCGACGCCGCGCGCGTCCAGCACCTGAGTTATTTTCAGGAGGTCGCGACTCGCTACGCCGGTTGTCAGGGCGACAAACCCTGGAAAACCCCCGAGCCAGTCTGGGGCTTGGTCGCGGCGGCACTGGGCAGAAAAAGCAACCGCCGGCGGTTACGCGACATTTTTGGCAATCGCGCCGCAACGCCTGCGGATAAACCGGGTGACACGTTTATTGCCAAGAGCAAGGTCGACCTCGGCAGTTGGGAAAAGGTCGGCGCCATGACGTACTGGCATTTCAAGTCCAGCACCCGTCATCGACAGCTCGGTTTCAAGGTTGCCAAGGAGCGCTACCTGAAGGCGCGTAAAATCCATGATGAACAGCGTCAGCGGCTGCAGGTTCTGTGTGCATTGTATGAGCGCTTGCAGCAGGCGTTTCCCGCGGTCCAGGCGTTATGGCCGGCTGCACCGAGGCTGAGCCCGCAGCACCTGGCGTCACTGATCGAGGGCACGCAGCGTCTGCTGGAGCGTCTGGAGGCCAAAAAAAATACCCTGGAACGCAAGCTTGGCCCCGCATGGTGGCGCTGGCTGGCCCAGTGGTTTCGCAAACCGCTCTATCAGCAATGGGGGTCTGCTAGTGATGATCTGGAGCTTGCGCGCGCTTTCGAGAGTGAACTACGGGACCTGCCGGGGTTGATCCAGGAATGCGGCGTCTACCTGTGGGACGGTGCGCCTTTGGACAGTCAGGCGAATCAGCAGCACGCCTTCTGGCAGGGGGCTGCTTTCAATGAAGCCCGCAGCGACTTGTTCGTTGCCGCGATGACCTTGCACGAAGCGTTCTTTCTTGAAGTCGCGAGCCCTGATCTGGTGTTCGCACTGAGCGCCATGCTTGAGCGTCCACCGCTGTTGCCCGCCAGGCGTGCCTTATGGCAGTGGCTGTTTATGTTGACCCCGGTGGTGTCGAGTACTTTCGCCTCGATTCGTGCGCAGTTTGCCGGCCTTGAAGCTGAAGACCTGGGTTGGCTGATCATCGACGAAGCCGGTCAGGCCCCGCCGCAAGCGGCCGTTGGTGCCATCATGCGCGCCAAGCGCGTTGTAGTGGTGGGCGACCCCTTGCAGATCGAGCCTGTGGTGACGCAATCGACCCGTCTGCTCGATACCTTGGGCCGGCACTGGCTCGGTGATTCGCGCTCGCGTTACGCGATCGACAGCCACTCGGTGCAGACCTTCGCCGACCGTGGCTATGGACAGGGTGTACGGCATCCTCTGGACGCTGAAAAATTCATCGGTATTCCGCTGGTCATGCACCGCCGCTGTGACAACCCGATGTTCGAGATTTCCAACCGCATCGCCTACGCCCAGCGCATGCGCCATGCCAAGGATTCCGGCATCGTTGCCCATCCGTTATTGGGTGCCAGTGCCTGGTGGAGTGTGTCGGGGGAGTCGGCGGACGGTACGAAGTACATCGAAGCCCAAGGGCAACGATTGCTGCGCGAGCTGGCAAAGCTTTACCAGGCGGCTCTGAGGGACGGTGGGGCGCTGCTGCCGCCGGTGTTTGTCATCACCCCGTTCCGCGAGGTCAAGGCGGGGCTGGTCAGTCTGTTGGGCAATGCTGCGGCCTGGAGGCGAGTTCTGGGCGCCGAGGTGCCGCCTCCCGCCAATCTGGCAGGGTGGGTCAGCAGTTGCATTGGCACGGTCCACACCTTTCAAGGCAAGGAGGCCGATATCGTTTTCTTTGTGCTGGGGTGTGATTCCACGCGCATGGGGGCGATTGATTGGGCTTGCTCCACTCCGAACTTGCTGAACGTCGCCGTCACCCGGGCGAAAAAACACCTTTACATCCTGGGGGACCAGAACCTGTGGGGGGATCGACAGTATTTCGAAGTGGCCCGGGACCTGTTATCCCGGGCGCAAGTGCAACACCCAGCGAGTGAGGCCATGGCTGCGGCTCCGTCCTGACAGGTCATGTCAGCTGATGTCGCTAGAATAATCAGTACCTGTGTGCTGTTGCCAAGGGCGAGGCAGTAAACATCCTCGCTCAACGCTTCCTTATGCAAGTACTGGCTTGTCAGCGAAGACGGCTTTTCTGTACAAGGTTCGCGGACCTTTTTCGCCAGCAAGCCGGCGCGGCGTTTCATCTCAAGTTGTGCGCTTCATCGTGACAGGTATTCAAGCGGATTCAGGGATGGTGCAGAACAGCAATGACTAGCATCAGTGATACCTTCGACCAGCTCTGTGCACTGGCCGCTTTGTCCTATGACGAGACGGGCGACACGCACTTCGAGTCGCGTTTGCTGGATATCCTGAAGCTGGTGAAGTCTTATCCGCAGGCCCGGGATCTGTTTGTAGAGAAATTCAAGATCATGCTGTCTTCTCGCGTTACGCCCTTGGAGGTTGTGGAGTTCTGCATGCGAGAGCTGCAATGGGAGGAAGTCAAGTGCTTCGCCTTGGCGCTTTACCAGCCCTCCATCAATCCTCGCAGTCATGCCTTGGCGGGACTTATCAGTGCTTACGAAGAGGTTTGGCCGGACGAAGACCTCTATCGGTACTACTCCAACCGATCGTTGTAGGAACGGGCTTGCCCGCGAAGGCGGCCTCAAGCTTTGCACAAGGCTCATGGGCCTCTTCGCCGGCAAGCCGGCTCCTACCGGTTCAGCGTGGCTGCGCGTGCAGCTCGCGGTCCAGTACATCCAGCACGTCACAGCCATCGCGCAGCGGAATGGCGCAAACCAATGCCAACTCTTGCAGCACCACGGCATCGCCGGGGATGTCGGGGCGGGCGGCGAAGTTTTCCAGCAGTTGAGTGACGGCGCGGATGCGATAGGCGGCCGCTTCGTACAGCACGTCGGCAGGGGCCTGGGTATCGATCAGCATGGAAGGGATGGTGCAGTCGTGGCCGGTGATCGGCATGTATCTGTTCATAAGTAACGCCTCGGTCGGTTAAGAGCGCCACTGGATCGTCGCCAAACGAAAGGTGGCAGCTGTACGCAGGTTGGCGAACCGGGACCG
Source organism: Pseudomonas sp. JV245A (assembly GCF_032424515.1). NCBI lineage: Bacteria > Pseudomonadati > Pseudomonadota > Gammaproteobacteria > Pseudomonadales > Pseudomonadaceae > Pseudomonas > Pseudomonas sp. JV245A. The sequence goes on along the minus strand of NZ_VYKE01000030.1, from coordinate 21,562 downwards.
GGGAGCCGGCAGACCCGAAGGTCTCCCGCGTACAGCCGCCATATAGGCAGCGTTACGGATGCGAAAAGCCCTGCAAGCAAGCACAGGGCTCTCGCACACGGTCATCGGGTCGCCAAACCCGTTCGTCATCAGGACGACCCAGGACTATAGGCATTTACCCCAAAACGGAACAAGGCACTGGCACGACAGGACTTTCTGAGTTTGCTGTAGGACTCAGGAGCGGGAGTGTGGATCAAGCGCGCCACAGGTTCAATGGCGGGGCTCAGTCGAAGCCGACGCGTGCACTATGGCGGGCTTCGCGGTCGTGCAGCTGGTCGATATTGGTTTCGTAGGTGCATTGGCCGCTGCAATGGTGCTCGTAGCTGATGCCTGGCTTGAATTGCAGTTTGAAGGTGGGCATGTCGCTCTGGGGCGCCGGGGTCTGGATGGGGGTGGCCGGTAACGGGGGCTGCGGGTAGCTCAGGTCAAGGCCTTCAGCCAGGGTCGAGAAGGCTGCCGCGAGCAGTGCGCCCGGGAAAAACGCTTTGCAACTGAACATCATTGAATCCGCATTGCCATAAAAGGGTTGCCGATTATAACGAGCCAGGGGTGAAAAATTTAGCCGTAATGGCTCTGGCCCGGATGCCTCGTGGGTTTTTAGGCACCTCGGGCCTTCGTACCGTGAAACATTTGTCACGGGGCAGCGAGACGGGCTGCTCCTACACTGCAAGTCACCTCCATGGTCAAGGACACTCCCCCATGCCGGCAAAATCCACCACCAGCATTCTCGATACGGTTGAGGGCCGGCGCCTGCAAGGCAGCGACGCCGAGCTCTGGCGCCAGTGGGGGCCGTACCTGAGTGAACGGCAGTGGGGCACGGTGCGCGAGGATTACAGCGCCGATGGCGATGCCTGGAGCTACTTTCCCCACGAACATGCCCGCAGCCGCGCCTACCGCTGGGGCGAGGACGGGCTGGCCGGGTTTTCCGACAAGGCCCAGCACTGGTGCCTGGGGCTGGCGCTGTGGAATGAACACGACAGCATTCTCAAGGAGCGCCTGTTCGGCCTGAACAACGCCGAGGGCAACCATGGCGAGGACGTCAAGGAGCTGTATTTCTACCTCGATGGCGTGCCCAGCCATGCCTATATGCGCATGCTCTACAAGTACCCCCAGGCGGCTTTCCCCTATGCCGACCTGGTGGCGGAAAACGCCCGTCGCGGCCTGAACGACACCGAGTACGAGATCCTCGATACCGGGGTCTTCGAGGACAACCGCTACTTCGATGTGACGGTGGAATACGCCAAGCACACGGCCGATGACATTTTCATGCTCATCACCGTGCACAACCGCTTCCACCAGCCGGCGCGGCTGCGGGTGCTGCCCCAGGTCTGGGCGCGCAACACCTGGAGCTGGGGCGGCGACGCACCGCGGCCGAGCCTGCGCCTGGAGGGCGACAAGGTGCTGGCGCGGCATGGGCAACTGCCCGAGCGGCAGATCACCGCCTGGGGGGCCGAGCCCTGCCAGTGGCTGTTCTGCAACAACGACAGCAATTTCCCCAAGCTGGACGGGCTGGCGTCACCCGGGCCGTTCAAGGATGGTTTCAACGACTACCTGGTGGATGGACAGGCCAGTGCGGTGAGTTTCGATGGCGGCACCCGGGTGGCGGCGCACTTCGTCCTGGATCTGGCGGGCGGCGAGAGCAAGCGCCTGTTCCTGCGCTTTGCCCCGGCCGGTAGCGAACCGGTCAGCGCCCGCCGCCTGTTCGAGCAGCGCCGGCGCGAGGCCGATGAGTTCTACGGGGCGTTGCAGCAAGGTATCGCCAGTAGCGACGCGCGCAATGTCCAGCGCCAGGCCCTGGCGGGGTTGCTGTGGTCCAAGCAGCTGTACTACTTCGACGTCAACCAGTGGCTTGATGGTGATCCCGGCCAGCCGGTGCCCCCTAGTGAACGCGAGCATCTGCGCAACACCCATTGGCGCCATCTGTCCAACTGCGACATCGTCTCCATGCCCGACACCTGGGAGTACCCCTGGTATGCCTCCTGGGACTTGGGTTTCCAGGCGGTAGCCTTTGCCCTGATCGATCCCGGCTTTGCCAAGCAGCAGTTATTGCTGCTGGTGAAGGATCGCTTCATGCATCCCAACGGCCAGTTGCCCGCGTACGAGTGGCGTTTTGACGACGCCAATCCGCCGGTGCACGCCTGGGCCTGCTGGCGGGTCTACCAGCAGGAAAAGTCCCTGACTGGCGTCGGTGACCTGGATTTTCTCGAACGCATCTTCCACAAGCTGCTGCTGAATTTTTCCTGGTGGGTCAACCGCAAGGACGCAGAAGGCCGCAACCTGTTCCAGGGCGGCTTCCTCGGCCTGGACAATATCGCCCTGTTCGACCGCTCCGCCGCCTTGCCCGAAGGTTTTGCCCTGGATCAGGCCGATGGCACGGCCTGGGTCGCGGCCTATGCCCTGGACCTGATGCGCATCGCCCTGGAACTGGCCAAGCGCAATGGGGTGTACGTGGACATTGCGGTGAAGTTCTTCGAGCACTTCCTGTATATCGCCGGGGCCATCAACCGCGTGGATGAAAGCGCCGAGGGGCTGTGGGACGAACAGGACCAGTTCTTCTACGACGTGCTGCACCGGCCCGACGGCGACAACGAACCCCTGCGCCTGCGCTCCATTGTCGGCCTGATGCCGCTGTTCGCGGTGCAGGTGCTGGAGCAGCACGAGCACCAGAACCTGCCGGGACTGGCTCAACGTCTGCTGGGTTTTTTGCATCATCGTCCGGACCTCGCGAGCCTGGTGTCGCGCTGGTACGAGCCGGGCAAGGGCAACCGCATGCTCTTGGCGCTGTTGCGGGGTGAACGCACCAAGGACCTGCTCAAGCGCATGCTCGATGAAAGCGAGTTCCTCTCGGACTTCGGTATCCGCTCCCTGTCCAAGGCCTTCGAGCAGCCGTTCGCCATGCAGGTGGACGGCAAGCAGTTGTGCGCCCGCTATGAGCCGGCGGAGTCCGATTCACGGTTGTACGGCGGCAACTCCAACTGGCGCGGGCCGCTGTGGATGCCGATCAACTACATGCTGATCGAATCGCTGCGCGAGTTTCACCGCTATTACGACGTCAACTTCTCGGTGGAGTACCCGCGGGGCTCCGGGTATCTGGCGTCCCTGGAGGAAGTGGCCGACGGCTTGAGCCAGCGCCTGACGCGACTGTTTCTGCTGGACGAGGATGGGTGCAGGCCGTCCATGAGCGGCTACCCGCAGTTGCAGGTGGAGGCCGAGGACCGCGAGCTGGTGCTGTTCCATGAATACTTCCATGGCGAAACCGGGCGCGGCCTGGGGGCTAGCCACCAGACCGGCTGGACGGCGCTGGTGGCGTTGCTGTTGCAGCCACAGCGCTGAAGTTGTCACCCGGCGAGCCGGGCGACGGTTCAGGGGGGAGGCTTTGGGTCAGCCCACCAGGGCGATGTCCTGGGGTTTGGCCCAGGCTTCGATCAGCCGCTCCGGGGTGCAGCAGGTCTTGCGCTTGTAGACGAAGTTGCTGCACTTCTCGGCGAAGCCCTTGCGGTTCTGCACCATGTCCATGTGCATATCTTCCAGCTCGGCGTTGCGGCAGTGCTGCATCAGTTGCGGGTCGGCATCCAGCTTGCGCTGGCGCAGGTGCTGGTAGCGCGGGTCGTTGAGAACGCCGTTGGCCCGTTGCAGCAGCCACAGGCCGAACTCGTCCGGGCAGCGCGGGCCGATCTCCTGCACCATGCCCATCTGCAGGGCCTGGAGCGCGCTGATGGGCAGGCAGGCTTCGGTCAACTGCTTGGCCATGGCCTGGCCGACGGCGCGGGGCAGGCTGTAGGTCCAGTACTCGGAGCCGTACAGGCCCATGCTCTTGTAGTGGGGGTTGTACACGGTGTCGGCGCGGGCCAGGACCACGTCCGCGGCCAGGGCCAGCATCAGGCCGCCGGCGCCGGCATTGCCGGTCAGGCCGCTGACCACCAGTTGGCGGGCGGTGAGCAGTTCCAGGCAGACGTCGTCGATGGCCTGGATATTGGCCCAGGCTTCCAGGCCCGGTACTTCGGCGGCCTGGATCACGTTGAGGTGCACGCCGTTGCTGAAGGCGCCGCGGCCGCCACGCACCAGCAGCACCTGGGTGTCCCGGGCCTTGGCCCAGCGCAGGGCGCTGACCAGGCGCTGGCATTGCTCAGTGCTCATGGCGCCGTTGTAGAACTCGAAGGTCAACTCGCCGACCCTGCCGGACTCGCGGTAGCGGATCGGTTGGTAGGCTTCGGTGCTGAACGGGCTGCTGGACACTGACCAGTCCAGCACCGGCACGTCGGCCAGGCGTTCGCCGAGTACGTGGCGGGCGGGGCGTTTGAAGGTTTCCTCGCCGGGCTGGGGCTTGAGGCGCAGGTAGCCGATCCACAGGCTGTGATCGCCGCAGGCCACCAGCACTGCATCGTCGTGCACCGCCAGCAGTTGCCCGGGCATGCCGGTACGTGAATCCAGGTGGGCGTCGTAGACGTAGTACTGACCGCCGGCGAGGCTGGCCAGGACGCCGGGCTGGCCGTCGGCGGCGTCGATGCTGCGCTTGATGAATTGCGCGCTGTCGTGCCAGCTGAAGGTGCGGTCGGATTGCTTCATGTTCGGTTGCAGGCGCCCGAGGACCGAGGGTTTGTCGTAGTCCAGGGGCTGGGGGGTGTAGCCGTTGCGGAATTTCTCCACCACGTCGCGGATACAGTGAATCGCCGCGTCGCTCACCAGGCCGTTGTACAGCTCGGACTTGCGCAGCCCGGCGGGCAGGTTGAATTCGTGGGTCGACCAGATCGGCCCGGCGTCCATTTCTTCCACCGCCTGCAACGCGGTGACGCCCCAGCGCTTGAGTTCCTTGCTGATGGCCCAGTCCAGGGCGCTGGCCCCACGGTCGCCGACGATACCCGGGTGGATGATCACCACCGGGCGCTTGGGATGGCTCCACAGTTGCTGGGGGACCCGGTCCTTGAGGAACGGGCAGATCACCAGGTCGGCCTCGGCCTCTTCGATCTGCCGGCAGACCTCTTCTTCGCTGGTGAACAGCACCACGCTGGGGCGGTGGCCGGCCTGGCGCAGGTCGAGCCAGGCGCGTTGGGTCAGGCCGTTGAAGGCGGTAGACAGCAGGATGATCTTCAGTGATCGCATAATGCAGACTCTTCCGTGAGTGATGGCGGTATGGCAGGTGGCTCCGGCTGAGCCGTCCCTGGCCGCGATGGAAGGCGCAAGAGTAGAGGGGCGTTGCGGGGTGGGAACTGACCGAGATCAATCAAGCGTCTCGCCTGAAATGCCAGCCGCCCAGCGGTATTGATTCAGGGCAAAGGCACGGGCCAGAGCGGTTGCGGCAGCCAGAAACGACGAATCCCGCCACAGGGGCGGGATTCGGGTACAGCCGGACCTTGCGCGGTCTTAGGCTGGGAACAGCTCGCTCAGTTTCATGGCCAGCATCATGTCGCCTTCGGCGCGCAGCTTGCCGCCCATGAAGGCTTGCATGCCGTCGGTCTCGCCGCTGACGATGCCGTCCAGGGTCTCGCCGTCCATCACCAGGGTGACCTGGGCGTCCGGGTTCTCGCCTTCCTTGAGTTCGCAGGTGCTGTCCTTGACGACCAGCGAGAAGTGCTTGGAGTCATCGATGCGGAAACCGAAAACCAGGTCCAGGCCGGCAGCGGCAGCTGGGTTGAACTTGGCTTGCATGGCTTGTACGGCGTCAGCTACGGAGGTCATGGTTCGATCCTTTTATGGGGTGGTTACAGCAAGGGTCACAGTAAGCCGGGCTCAACGGAAGGTGATGAGCTCCGGGGCCTTCAACAGTTGCAGATGGGCATGACCGTTGAAGGAAGCCAGGGACACCTCGCGACCGCGGAACTTCAGCTGGTTGAGCGAGGTGTTGACGATTTGCCAATTGAGTTCGAAAGCCTGCTGGGCGGGCATCCGGGTAATCAGGTGGAGCAGGGCGGTTATGGTGCCGCCGGAGGTGAACACGGCGATCTTCTGCTGGTTGTTGGCTGCTTCGAGAATCCGTTGCAGGCCGCCCTGGACGCGTTCGACAAAACCCAGCCAGCTTTCCAGGCCCGGCGGGTCGTAGGTGCCGGCCAGCCAGCGCTGGATGATCAGGGCGAAGATGCGCTGGAACTCACCGCGGTTCTGCGCGGCGTTGCGCAGGATGTTCAGGGCTTCGGGTTCCTGGGGCAGCAGGTCGGGCAGCAGGGCGCGGATGATGGCGTCGGCATCGAATTCGTTGAAGGCGGAATCTATTTCCAGGGCCGGGCTGTCAAAGCCTGCGGCGCTCATCTGTTCCAGAGCGGCCTGGGCGGTGTGCTGCTGGCGCCGCAGATCGCCGGACAGGCAGCGATCGAAGCCGATGCCCAGCGCTGCCAGGTGTTCGCCGAGCACCGCCGCCTGGCGCACGCCAGTGGCCGACAGCACGTCGTAGTCGTCTGCACCGAAGGAGGCCTGGCCATGTCGAATCAAGTAGATGCTGCCCACGTCCGCGTCATCCCGGTACGTTGAAAGTTTTGCGAGGTTATGAGGATGCCGGTGAGCTGTCAATGAAAAAACATACGCTTGTTTGAAATGATTGTTGGAGCTTGGTTACACAAGGTTTCCCGACTGGTGGCCGACCAGTCGCGCCGGTATGCTTTAGCCCATTACGCCGCTCGTTGGCAGCGGTCCATGTTTGAGGAGTCCCTGTGGAGTTTATCGCCGAATATGCCAGTTTCCTGGCCAAGACCGTGACCCTGGTGGTCGCCATCCTGGTGGTGCTGATCACCGCCGCTGCGCTGCGCAGCAAGGGGCGGCGCAAGGGTGTGGGGCAGTTGCAGGTCAGCAAGCTGAATGATTTCTACAAGGAACTGCGCGAGCGCCTGGAGCAGAGCCTGCTGGACAAGGATCAGCTCAAGGCCCTGCGCAAGGCCAAGAGCAAGAGCGAAAAGAGCCAGAAGAAGCACAAGAAACAGCCGGCCGAGGCCAAGCCCCGGGTCTTCGTGCTGGACTTCAATGGCGACATCAAGGCTTCGGCCACCGAAGGGCTGCGCCATGAAATCACTGCCCTGCTGAGCCTGGCAACGCCCAAGGATGAAGTGGTGCTGCGCCTGGAGAGCGGTGGCGGCATGGTCCACAGCTACGGGCTGGCTTCGTCGCAGCTGGCGCGTATCCGCCAGGCTGGCGTGCCGCTGACGGTGTGCATCGACAAGGTAGCGGCCAGCGGCGGCTACATGATGGCCTGCATCGGTGAAAAGATTATCAGCGCGCCGTTCGCCATCCTCGGTTCCATTGGCGTGGTGGCCCAGTTGCCCAACGTCAACCGCCTGCTGAAGAAGCACGACATCGATTTTGAAGTGCTCACCGCCGGTGAGTACAAGCGCACCCTGACGGTATTTGGTGAAAACACCGAGAAGGGCCGGGAGAAGTTCCAGGAAGACCTGGACGTGACCCATCAACTGTTCAAGAACTTTGTGTCCCGCTATCGCCCGCAATTGGCCATTGATGAAGTGGCCACTGGTGAAGTCTGGCTGGGCGTGGCGGCGCAGGAAAAACTGCTGGTGGACGAGCTGCAGACCAGCGATGAGTACCTGGCCGACAAGGCCAAGAATGCCGAGGTTTTCCACCTGCACTATGCCGAGCGTAAGAGCCTGCAGGAGCGCGTAGGCTTGGCGGCCAGTGGTTCCATCGATCGCGTGTTGCTGACCTGGTGGAGCCGCCTGACCCAACAGCGCTTCTGGTAACCCCCCGGCCTTGTAGGCGCTGGCTTTTTGTAGGAGCTGGCTTTGTAGGAGCTGGCTTGCCAGCGAAGGCGGTTGCAAGCTTTGCACAAGGCCCGAGGGCCTCTTCGCCGGCAAGCCGGCTCCTACGGTGAGAGTGGCAGGTCTGCACAAAAAAGCCCTGAACCGGTTTCCCGGTTCAGGGCTTTTTGTTGGCGCCAGGGCTTAGCGGCGACGGAACAGCGGCAGCGGTTCGTCGGTGGCGGCCTGGTAGGTCACCGAGAAGTCCTTGAGGCTTTCCAAGGCTTCGTAGGGGTCCTTGTCGGCCCGCAGTGCATAGGCGTCGAAGCCGCAGCGGTGCAGGTAGAACAGCTGGTCGCGCAACACGTCGCCAATCGCTCGCAACTCGCCCTTGTAGCCGTAGCGGTCACGCAGCAGGCGGGCGTTGGAGTAGTTGCGGCCATCGGTGAAGGCCGGGAAGTTCAGGGCAATCACCTGGAACTGCTCGACGTCGTCACCGATTTCCTCGGCTTCTTCGTCCGCATCCAGCCATACACCCAGGCCGCCATCGCGGGCCTTGAGGGCGTGAGCATGCTCGCGCCACAGGGCCAGTGGCACGATCAGGTCGTCGCAGTTGGAAATGCCGTCGAGGGTCGCGTCCTTGGGCAGCAGGTGCCAGGTTTCGTCGATGACCTCGTTGTTCTTAATGATTCGCTGCATAGACGCGCTCCTTGAAGAGGTCGATGCCAATACGTTGATAGGTGTCGATGAAGCGTTCGTCTTCGGTACGTTGTTCCACGTACACGTCGATCAGCTTCGAGATCACGTCGGGCATGTCGTCCTGGGCGAAGGACGGGCCGAGGATCTTGCCCAGGCTGGCGTCGCGGCTGGCGCTGCCACCCAGGGACACCTGGTAGAACTCCTCGCCTTTCTTGTCCACCCCGAGGATGCCGATGTGGCCCACGTGGTGGTGGCCGCAGGCGTTCATGCAACCGGAGATGTTCAGGTCCAGTTCGCCGATGTCGAACAGGTAGTCCAGGTCGTCGAAACGGCGCTGGATGGATTCGGCGATCGGGATCGACTTGGCGTTGGCCAGGGAGCAGAAGTCGCCGCCCGGGCAGCAGATGATGTCGGTCAAGAGGCCGATGTTCGGCGTGGCGAAGCCGTTCTCCCGCAACTCGCCCCACAGGGTGAACAGTTGGCTCTGCTCGACGTCGGCGAGAATGATGTTCTGCTCGTGGGAGGTGCGCAGCTGGCCGAAACTGTAACGGTCGGCCAGGTCGGCGATGGCGTCGAACTGCTTGTCGGTAACGTCTCCCGGCGCTACACCGGTGGGCTTGAGCGACAGGGTCACGGCCACGTAGCCCGGCTTCTTGTGGGCCAGGGTGTTGCGCGTGCGCCAGCGGGCAAAGCCCGGGTGCTGCTGGTCCAGGGCGGCCAGTTCGGCGTCCTGGTTGCTCAGGGTCTTGTAGTCCGGGTCGACGAAGTGCTTGGCCACGCGATGCACTTCGGCATCGGTCAGGGTGGTCTGGCCGCCACGCAGGTGGGCCATCTCGGCCTCGACCTTCTCGGCGAACACTTCAGGGGTCAGGGCCTTGACCAGGATCTTGATCCGCGCCTTGTACTTGTTGTCACGCCGGCCGTAGCGGTTGTAGACCCGCAGGATGGCGTCGAGGTAGCTCAGCAGGTCCTGCCAGGGCAGGAACTCGTTGATGAAGGCACCGACCACCGGGGTACGGCCCAGGCCGCCACCCACCAGCACGCGGAAACCCAGCTCACCGGCGGCGTTGTACACAGGCTCAAGGCCGATGTCATGGACTTCGATGGCCGCGCGGTCAGAGGTCGAGCCGTTGATGGCGATCTTGAACTTGCGCGGCAGGTAGGCAAATTCCGGGTGGAAGGTGGTCCACTGGCGGACGATCTCGCACCAGGGGCGCGGGTCGATCAGCTCGTCGGCGGCGACACCGGCGAACTGGTCGGTGGTGACGTTGCGCAGGCAGTTGCCGCTGGTCTGGATCGCGTGCATCTGCACGGTGGCCAGTTCGGCGAGGATGTCCGGGATGTCTTCCAGGGCCGGCCAGTTGAACTGCACGTTCTGCCGGGTACTGATGTGCGCGTAGCCCTTGTCGTAGTCGCGGGCAATCTTGGCCATCATCCGCGCTTGGCGCGAGGTCAGTTGGCCGTAAGGCACGGCGACCCGCAGCATCGGGGCAAAACGTTGGATATAAAGGCCATTCTGCAGGCGCAGGGGGCGGAATTCTTCTTCGCTCAGCTCGCCTGCCAGATAGCGTCGGGTCTGATCACGGAACTGCTTGACGCGGTCCTCGATGATCCGCTGATCGTACTCGTCGTATACGTACATATAGGTCCAGTTCTCAGGCTACAGGCGGCGCTCAAGCGCACTTGGCAAATACTGCGGTGAACGGCTTCGGTACGCTGCTCGGACTGGCGTCCAGCGCGGTTTTCGCCGGTCTCACCTCGTCTTGCCTTCGTTCACGCTTCACGCCACCCATGTAAGCAAATCTGCGCGCACGGCCGCGCACTCCCAACGGAGCCGCCGAACGATACCAGTTTGCGGTTATGCGCAAAAGTGATGTTTGAGTATATGCACAGAACCAAAACGACTAACGGTAGGGGCGTGAGAGTAACCCCATTTGTGGTAGGGGCAATCCTGGTCTTAACTGTGGACGAGTCTTTGAGCAGTCACCGACAAAATCTACTAGAGGCGATGCTATGAGCCATCCAACCAAAGTAAGGAAAAGTGACAGTAGCGTTGATGCTTGGGCCATTCTCTTTCTGATCATACTGGTCGTGGGTACGGCCGTGTTCTGGGTCAGTCACCAGTAGTCGAGCGATAAAAAAGAGCCTGAATTGTCGGACAATCATGACAATTTGCCGCCGTTGGCCAGCACTTTGCCAGTTATACTGCCTGGGCGAAATTCTGGGGCTCTTCTCGTAATGTTCAAGCGTCTGTGCAAGTGGCTGTTGTGCCTGAGTCTGCCGTTCTGGGCGGTCGCTCATGCCACATCGGTGGTGTTTCTCAATCCCGGCAATTCCACGGAGACCTTCTGGGTCAGTTATTCGCAGTTCATGCAGGCCGCGGCCCGGGACCTGGGGCTTGACCTGCGCATCCTCTATGCCGAGCGCGATCCGCAGAGCACTCTGCAGCAGGCCCGGGAGCTGTTCCAGGGCCGCGACAAACCCGATTACCTGATGCTGGTGAACGAACAGTACGTGGCTCCGCAGATCCTGCGTCTGTCCCAGGGCTCCGGGACCAAGCTGTTTATCGTCAACAGCCCTTTGACCCTGGACCAGCGGGAACTGATCGGGCAGAGCCGGCAGAACTATTCGGACTGGATCGGCAGCATGGTGGGCGACGATGAGGAAGCCGGCTACCGCATGCTCAAGGAGCTGCTGCACAAGCTTGGGCCGGTCCCGGCAGGGCACGGCATCGAACTCCTTGCATTTTCCGGGCTCAAGGTCACACCTGCGGCGCAGTTGCGCGAGCGCGGCTTGCGCCGGGCCCTGGCCGAACATCCGCAGGTGCATTTGCGTCAGTTGGTCTATGGCGAATGGAACCGGGAGCGCGCCTACCGCCAGGCGCAACAGTTGCTCAAGCGCTACCCGAAAACCCAACTGGTCTGGTCGGCCAATGACGAAATGGCCCTGGGGGCCATGCAAGCGGCCCGGGAACTGGGCCGCAAGCCGGGAACGGATCTGCTGTTCAGTGGAGTCAACAGTTCGCCCGAGGCCTTGCAGGCCCTGATCGACGGCAAGTTGTCGGTGCTGGAGGCGGGGCACTTCACCCTGGGGGGCTGGGCCCTGGTGGCGTTGCACGATGATGCCCTGGGGCTGGACGCCCGGCGCCTGGGCGGGCCGGATTGGCAGCTGTCGCTGTTCCAGGCATTGACCCCGGCCCAGGCCCGGCAGTTGCTGCGCCTGGGGGATCAGGTGGGCACCAGGGTCGATTTTCGCGGGCTGTCCGCCCAAAGCAAGCCGGACAGCTACCGCTATCCCTTCGGTTTGCAGCTGTTGCTGCGCTGACGCCGCTTCAGACCCCCGCCAGGTGCATCGCCAGGTTGGCGATGCCCAGCAGCACCAGAACAAACAGGGTGGTGAACAGAATGCCCAGCACGATGAAGTGGCTGGGCTTGCCATGGCTGAAGTCGCGGGCGCGGTTCTTCCCGCTCTGTACGCCGAAGGCGGCGGCCAGCACGCTTTGCAGCATCTGCAGGAAGGTCGGAGGCTGATTGTCCTTGCTTGGATCGTCCATAAATCCCTCGACACGATTGGGTGTCAACAGAGCATAGACAATGCCGCCCGGGGTGGCGGGCGGTTGCAGGAATGGGCTTGCCAGCGAAGAGGCCCCGGGGACCGCCTTCGCCGGCAAGCCGGCTCCTACCGCGTCTGGGTCAGTTGTCGTAGCCCAGGTTCGGTGCCAGCCAGCGTTCGCTCACGGCCAGGTCCTGGCCCTTGCGTTCGGTGTAGCTCTGGACCTGGTCCTGGTCGACCTTGCCCACGGCGAAGTACTGCGCCTGCGGGTGAGCGAAGTACCAGCCGCTGACGGCGGCCGCCGGGAACATGGCGAAGTGCTCGGTAAGGAACACGCCGCTACGGCCGGCACGGCCTTCGCTGGCCTCGGGGTCGAGCAGGGCGAACAGGGTGCTCTTCTCGGTGTGGTCCGGGCAGGCCGGGTAGCCCGGGGCAGGGCGGATACCGCTGTACTGCTCCTTGATCAGCGCCTCGTTGTCCAGTTGTTCGTCCTTGGCATAACCCCAGTACTCCTTGCGCACCTGCTGGTGCAGCCACTCGGCGCAGGCTTCGGCCAGGCGGTCGGCCAGGGCCTTGACCATGATCGAGTTGTAGTCGTCGCCGGCATCCTGGTAGGCCTTGGCCACTTCTTCGGCGCCGATTCCGGCGGTGGTGATGAAGCCGCCGACGTAGTCGGTGACGCCGCTGTCCTTGGGCGCGACGAAGTCGGCCAGGGAGAAGTTCGGCTTGCCATCGGTCTTGATGATCTGCTGGCGCAGGTGGTGCAGGCGCGCCAGGGGCTGGCCGTCATCGCCGTAGACTTCCAGGTCGTCGTCCTGCACCTGGTTGGCCGGCCAGAAGCCGAATACGGCGCGGGCGCTGATCAGCTTTTCGTTGATCAGCTTGTCGAGCATCTCCCGGGCGTCCTTGTACAGCGCGGTGGCAGCTTCGCCCACCACTTCGTCTTCGAGGATGCGCGGGAACTTGCCGGCCAGGTCCCAGGAGATGAAGAACGGCGTCCAGTCGATGTATTCGGCCAGCACCTTGAGGTCGATGTTGTCCAGCACCCGGGCGCCGGTGAAGGTCGGTTTGACCGGCTGGTAGCTGCTCCAGTCGAACTGCGGCTTCTTGGCGATGGCCGCCGGGTAGCTCAGGCGCTCGGTGCGGGCGCTGCGGTTGGCGGTGCGCTCGCGCACTTCCACGTATTCCTCGCGGGTCTTCTGCACGAAGCCGGCCTTGAGCTCCTTGGACAGCAGCTGGGTGGCCACGCCCACCGCGCGGGAGGCGTCGGTGACGTAGACCACCGCGTCATTGCTGTACTTGGGCTCGATCTTCACCGCGGTGTGGGCCTTGGAGGTGGTGGCGCCACCGATCATCAGCGGCAGGTGGAAATCCTGGCGCTGCATCTCGCGGGCGACGTGGACCATCTCGTCCAGGGACGGGGTGATCAGCCCGGACAGGCCAATGATGTCGCACTTCTGCTCCTTGGCCACCTGCAGGATCTTCTCCGCCGGCACCATCACCCCGAGGTCGACGATGTCGTAGCCGTTGCAGCCCAGGACCACGCCGACGATGTTCTTGCCGATGTCGTGCACGTCGCCCTTGACCGTGGCCATGAGGATCTTGCCCTTGGCTTCCGGCTTGTCGCCTTTTTCCAGCTCGATGAAGGGAATCAGGTGGGCCACCGCCTGTTTCATGACCCGGGCGGATTTAACCACCTGGGGCAGGAACATCTTGCCGGCGCCGAACAGGTCGCCGACCACGTTCATGCCGGACATCAGCGGGCCTTCGATCACCTCGATCGGGCGGCTGAAGCTCTGGCGCGACTCTTCGGTGTCTTCGACGATATGGGTGGTGATGCCCTTGACCAGCGCGTGTTCCAGGCGCTTGTTGACTTCCCAGCCGCGCCATTCCTCGGTTTCCGCTTCCTTGACGCTACCGTCGCCCTTGAACTGGTCGGCGATGGCCAGCAGCGCGTCGGTGCCGTTGGGCGTGCGGTTGAGCACCACATCTTCCACGGCGTCGCGCAGCTGTTGCGGGATCTGGTCGTAGATCTCCAGCTGGCCGGCGTTGACGATGCCCATGGTCAGGCCGTTGCGGATCGCGTACAGCAGGAACACCGAGTGGATCGCCTCGCGCACCGGGTTGTTGCCGCGGAACGAGAACGACACGTTGGACACACCGCCGGAGCTCAGGGCATAGGGCAGCTCGTCGCGGATGTAGGCGCAGGCGTTGATGAAATCAACGGCGTAGTTGTTGTGTTCCTCGATGCCGGTGGCCACGGCGAAGATGTTCGGGTCGAAGATGATGTCTTCCGGTGGGAAGCCCACTTCATTGACCAGGATGTCGTAGGAGCGCTTGCAGATTTCCTTCTTGCGCACCTCGGTATCGGCCTGGCCGACCTCGTCGAAGGCCATCACCACCACGGCGGCGCCGTAGCGCTTGCACAGCCTGGCGTGGTGAATGAACTGCTCGACGCCTTCCTTCATGCTGATGGAGTTGACGATGCCCTTGCCCTGGATGCACTTGAGGCCGGCCTCGATCACCTCCCACTTGGAAGAGTCGATCATGATCGGCACGCGGGAGATGTCCGGCTCCCCGGCGATCAGATTGAGGAAGGTGACCATGGCCTTCTTCGAATCCAGCATCCCCTCGTCCATGTTGATGTCGATCACCTGGGCGCCGGCTTCCACCTGCTGCAGGGCGACTTCCAGGGCTTCGGTGTAGTTGTCCTCGCGGATCAGCCGGGCGAACTTGGCCGAGCCGGTGATGTTGGTGCGCTCGCCGACGTTCACGAACAGCGAGTTGCGATCGATGGTGAAGGGCTCCAGGCCCGACAGGCGGCAGGCCTTGGGGATGTCCGGGATCTGTCGTGGGGCATAACCGGCCACGGCCTTGGCGATGGCGCCGATATGCCCCGGGGTGGTGCCGCAGCAGCCGCCGACGATGTTGAGGAAGCCGCTCTGGGCGAACTCTTCGATGACCTTGGCGGTTTGTTCCGGCAACTCGTCGTACTCGCCGAACTCGTTCGGCAGGCCGGCGTTGGGGTGCGCCGAGACGTGGGTGCTGGCCTTGTTCGACAGCTCTTCCAGATAGGGGCGCAGCTCGCTGGCGCCCAGGGCGCAGTTCAGGCCCACCGAGATCGGCTTGGCGTGGGCCACGGAGTTCCAGAAGGCTTCGGTGGTCTGGCCGGAGAGGGTGCGCCCGGAAGCATCGGTGATGGTCCCGGAAATCATGATCGGCAGTTCGAAGCCCAACTCCTCGAACACGCCCTGCACGGCGAAGATCGCGGCCTTGGCGTTCAAGGTGTCGAAGATGGTCTCGATCAGGATCAGGTCGGCACCGCCTTCGATCAGGCCCTTGGTGGCCTCGGTGTAGTTTTCCACCAGTTCATCGAAGGTGACGTTGCGGTAGCCGGGGTTGTTGACGTCCGGCGACAGCGAGCAGGTGCGGCTGGTCGGGCCGAGGACGCCTGCGACGAAACGTGGCTTGTCCGGGGTCTCGAGGGTCTTGGCGTCGGCGATCTTGCGCGCCAGGCGTGCGCCCTCTACGTTTAATTCGTAGGCCAGTTCTTCCATGCCGTAATCGGCCATGGAAATGCGCGTGGCGTTGAAGGTGTTGGTTTCCAGGATGTCGGCGCCGGCATCCAGATAGGCTTTTTCGATGCCACCGATCACGTCCGGACGGGTAATCACCAACAGGTCGTTGTTGCCCTTGACGTCGCTGGGCCAGTCGGCGAAACGCTTGCCACGGTAGTCCTGTTCTTCGAGCTTGTAGCTCTGGATCATGGTGCCCATGCCGCCATCGAGAATCAGAATGCGCTCTTTGAGGGCTTGCTGGAGAGCGTGGAGGCGAGCACTGCGATCGGACATGAGAACTACCTGGTAAGGCCATTGCGAAGGGCGGCGATCATAGCAAACCTGCATGGTTTTGCGGCATGCGTGGTTTTTGCATGAATATCGCTCATGTTGGTCGAGGGGTGAGACCGGTAGAATCGCGGCGTTTTTTTCTTTCGGGACCAGGGACATGCCGTTTCGTTTTATCGTCAGCAGCGCGCTGCTGCTTCTGAGTTCAGTGTGCCTGGCACAAGGTCCGGCGCCGGCGATTTCCTATACCCGCGACATCCAGCCGATCTTTACCGAGAAATGCGTGGCCTGTCATGCCTGTTACGACTCCGCCTGTCAGCTCAACCTGGGCAGTGGCGAAGGGGCCAGCCGCGGTGCTTCGAAGATTCCGGTGTACGACGGCGAGCGCAGCAAGGCCCAAGCGCCTACGCGGCTGTTCTATGACGCCACTGGCCAGCGTGCCTGGCAGCAGAAGGGCTTCTATTCGGTGCTTGACGCCCAGGGCAGCCAGGCGGCGCTGATGGCGCGCATGCTGGAACTGGGCCATCGCACCCCGCTGCAACCCAACGCCAAGTTGCCCAGCGAGATCGCCCTGGGCCTGAGCCGCGAGAACATGTGCCCGCAGCCGGCGGAGTTCGACGCCTATGCCGGGGCTCACCCCAAGGAAGGCATGCCCCTGGCGGTCACCGGCCTGACCGATCAGCAATACCTGACCCTGCAACGCTGGCTGGCCTCGGGCGCGCCCATCGACGAGCAAGGCCTGGCCCCCAGTGCCCGGGAAAGCCTGCAAGTGGCTCAGTGGGAAAACCTGCTCAACGCCCCTGGCGCCCGCGAGAGCCTGGTGGCGCGCTGGCTCTACGAACACTTGTTCCTCGCCCATCTCTATTTTGAAGGCGGCGAGCCGGGGCATTTCTTCCAGTGGGTGCGTTCCCGTACCCCCAGTGGCCAGCCCATCGACCTGATCAACACCCGTCGCCCCAACGACGACCCGGGCACCCAGGTGTACTACCGCCTGTGGCCGGTGCAAGGGGTGATCGTGCACAAGACCCATATCACCTACCCGCTGAGCGCGGCGAAGATGGCCCGGGTCAAGTCCCTGTTCTACAGCGGCGACTGGCAGGTCACGGCCCTGCCGGGCTACGGGCCGGCGCGCCGGGCCAACCCGTTCGAGACCTTCGAGGCGATTCCGGCCAAGGCCCGCTACCAGTTCATGCTGGATAACGCCGAATACTTCGTGCGCACCTTTATCCGTGGCCCGGTGTGCCGCGGGCAGATCGCCACCGACGTGATCCGCGACAACTTCTGGGCGCTGTTCCAGGCCCCCGAACATGACCTGTACATCACCGACCCGGCCTATCGCGGCCAGGCCACGCCGTTGCTGGCCATGCCCGGGCAGAACGACGACGTCGGCAGCGTGCTCAGCCTGTGGCTGGCCTATCGCGACAAGCGCAACGAGTACGAGGCCCTGCGCCGCGATTCCTATGCCGATTCGCCGGCGCCCAGCTGGTCGACCCTGTGGGCCGGCAACGACAACGCGCTGCTGAGCATCTTCCGCCACTTCGACAGCGCCTCGGTGACCAAGGGCCTGATCGGCGAAGTGCCACAGACGATGTGGCTGTTCGACTACCCGCTGCTGGAGCGCACCTACTATCAATTGGCGGTGAACTTCGACGTGTTCGGCAACGTCTCCCACCAGGCCCAGACCCGGTTGTACTTCGACCTGATCCGCAATGGCGCGGAGCAGAACTTCCTGCGCCTGATGCCCGCCGGCACCCGCGAGGATTTCCTCGACGATTGGTACCAGAACAGCGGCAAGTTCAAGATGTGGCTGGATTACGAGTCCATCGACGACGACAAGCGCAGCGCGCTGAAGCTCGACCTCAAGGACCCGAAAAAGGACTTCGCCAACCAGTTGCTGGCCCGCTATGGCGACCTCAACGCCAAGCCGGATCCGATCAACCGCTGTGACAGCGCCTACTGCTCACGCCCGAACATCGACCCGGCGCTGCAGGATGCCGAGCAGGCCCTGAGCCGCCTGGCATCGCGCCCGGCGGCGGGCCTCAAGGTCATCGAACAGTTGCCGGAAGCGACCCTGCTGCGTGTCCAGACCGCCAGCGGCAAGCGCGAGTTCTACAGCATGCTGCGCAACCGCGCCCACAGTAACGTGGCCTTCATGCTCGGCGAGTCGCTGCGCTATCAGCCGGGGCTGGACACCCTGACCATATTCCCGGGGATTCTCAGCAGCTATCCGAACTTCATGTTCAACGTACCGGCCGGGCAAGTGCCGGAGTTCGTCGACGCCATGCAGGCGGCCCGGGACGCCGCCAGCTTCGAGAGGATCGTCGAGCGCTGGGGCATCCGCCGCAGCCATCCGCAGTTCTGGCAGTACTTCCATGACCAGACCCGCTACCTGCAGGAAACCGACCCGGTGGAAGCCGGGGTCCTGGACATGAACCGTTACGAAAACCTCTGACATAGAGCTGTCATCGCCCCCGGACTGCGCCTTGGCGCGGCCCGGGGACGCTCTATACCAAAGTCTATCCCGACAAAAATACTAGGACTTTGTCAGCGGCTTGGATTGGCGTAAACTGCGCCCACGTCTGCGAGGAACCACCATGAGCGCCATAACCATTACCGACGCCGCCCACGATTATCTGGCTGATCTGCTATCCAAGCAGAACACCCCGGGGATTGGCATCCGCATCTTCATCACCCAGCCAGGGACTCAGTACGCCGAGACCTGCATCGCCTATTGCAAGCCGGGCGAAGAGAAACCCGAAGACAAGGCCCTGGGCCTGAAAAGCTTCACCGCCTACATCGACGCCTTCAGCGAAGGTTTCCTCGATGATGCGGTGGTCGACTACGCCACCGACCGCATGGGCGGCCAGCTGACCATCAAGGCGCCCAACGCCAAGGTGCCGATGGTCAATGCCGACAGCCCGGTCAACGAGCGCATCAACTACTACCTGCAAACCGAGATCAACCCGGGGCTGGCCAGCCACGGCGGCCAGGTCAGCCTGATCGACGTGGTCGAGGACGGCATTGCCGTGTTGCAGTTCGGCGGCGGTTGCCAGGGCTGCGGCCAGGCCGACGTGACCTTGAAGGAAGGCATCGAGCGCACCCTGCTCGAGCGCATTCCGGAGCTCAAGGGCGTACGTGACGTCACCGACCACACGCAGAAAGAAAACGCCTACTACTAAGGCGTTCGCTGCGACTTGAAAAAACGGCGCCCCGTGAGCGCCGTTTTTTTATGCCCCCAAGCCGGCTCCTACAAAGCGTCCAGCGCGGCAACATAGGAACTCCCACCTCGTAGGAGCCGGCTTGCCGGCGAATGGGCCCTCAAGCCTTGCACGATGCCAAGATCGCCTTCGCTGGCAAGCCAGCTCCTACACAGGGTGTGTGTCAGGGGCGATAGAGGTGTGCGTGCCCGGCGCGGTACAGCGACGATTCGCTGAATGCATCCGTGGCCAGTACCCGGCCCACCAGGATCAGCGCCGTGCGCCGGAAGCCCTTGGCCGCGACCTGGTCGGCAATGTCGGCCAGGGTCCCCAGTACCCAGTCCTGATCCGGCCAGGTGGCGCGGTGCACCACTGCAATCGGGCAGTCTGCGCCGTAGTGGGGCAGCAACTCGGCAACGATCTTCGATAGGTGATTGACCCCCAGGTGGATGGCCATGGTGGCGCCGTGGGCCGCCAGGCTGGCGAAATCCTCGCCGACAGGCATCGCGGTCTTGTCCGCGTAGCGGGTAAGAATCACGCTTTGGGAGACGTCCGGCAGGGTCAGTTCGGCCCCCAGCAGGGCAGCGCAGGCGGCGGTGGCGGTGACCCCGGGGATGATCTCGAAGGGGATGCCCAGCTCCCGCAGGCAGCGGATCTGCTCGCCGATGGCGCCATACAGGCTCGGGTCGCCGGAATGCACCCGGGCCACGTCCTGGCCCCGGGCATGGGCCTGCTTGATGGCCTCGATGATCTGCTCCAGGTGCAGTTCGGCGCTATTGATCACCCGCTCCGCGCGGTGCCCGTCGAGCACTGCCTGGGGGACCAGGGAGCCGGCGTAGATGATCACCGGGCAACGATGGATCAGGCGCTGGCCCTTGACGGTGATCAGTTCCGGGTCGCCGGGGCCGGCGCCGATGAAATAGACAGTCATGGCTGTGTCCTGTGAAAAAAGGTCGGGAGCCGTGCTTCAGATGAAGATTGCTCATGATCGAAGGCGGGGATTATCGGGGATTCTACCGGGCGGCGACCAATGCCAGGGTGGCCTGGGCGTATTTTTGCCGGGGAACAAGCAGTGTGGCCGGGCCGGGTGACAGCTGTTCGGCCAGGGCCAGGGCGGCACTTTCGGCCACGCCGTAGCAGCCGGTACGTTCGAAGGCGATTTGCGAGCGGTGGCTCAGGCGCAGGGCAAAGGGGGCGAGCTGGCCGCTGCTGAAACAGGTCAGCGGCAGTTCCAGTTGCTCCGCCAGTTGCAGCAGGCCGGGTTCGTTGCGCTTGAGGTCGATGCTGGCCAGGGCCAGGACCTGCCGGGCTTGCCACTGGTGCGCCGCCAGGACCTGGTCGAGCAAGGCGCGCAGCGTGGTCACCGGGCAGCCTTTCTGGCAGCCCAGGCCGACCACCAGGGTCGGCGCTGCGCTCACTTCGATCATGCCGAGTACTGGCCCGCGCTCTTGCGCCGGAACAACCAGGCGCTGATCAGCCCGAGGGCCAGCCAGAAGGCCGCATTGGTCAGCTGCGAGGCGATCTTGAATTGCGCTTCCAGTTCTTCCGGGGCCAGCATCGAATGCACTTCCGGCTGCGGCGCGCCGATCACGTGGGGTACGGCGATGATGGCCGCGCCCAGGATCTTCAGCAGCCAGTTGCGGGCGAACACGATCAGGGCAATGCCCACAGCGGTGGAGGCGGCGGTGCCGACCCACCAGATCTGCCGCTGTGCCAGGTCGGCTGCGGCGGTGCCCGGCAGTTCCGGCGGCAGGCCCAGGGTCGGCGCCAGGCAGAAGGTGGCATAGCCGGCCAGGCCCCAGAGCAGCCCCTGGGACGTGCGGTTCGGCGCGCGCAGGGTGTAGAGGCCGGCCAGCATCAGGGCGAAGCCCACGGCCACCACCAGGTTGCCGCCGGTGGTGGACAGCACGCGCTGCCAGCCGTCTTCCGGCTCCCAGGCTTCGGCATCGTGGCTGTGGGCGGCCATGGCGCCTTCGGCGTGCTCATGGGCTTCGGCCGCGGGGGCCTTTTCATAGGTTTCCGCCTGCAGGATCAGCGGGGCGACCCAGAAGCTTTGCAGCAGGGTCAGCAGCAGGGCGGCCAAGAGGCCGGTGAAACCTGCGGTTTGCGCGATACGCTTGATCATGTCGGCAGGTCTCAATGGCAAGGGAAGGCGGCGCTGTGGCGGGTGTCGTGGGCCGCGTTGTGCACCGCCTCGATGTGGGAGAAACCGGCGAAGTACACCAGGCACGCACCGAGGATCGAGGCGCCGATGGCGGCCACCAGGCGCTGGCTCAGGGTGGAGGTCGTGCTGGCGGAGTGGCTGGTGCTGCTGATGATCGACATGGCGCTTCCCTCTGGAGTGTCAGCGGGGTAGAGGCGCAGGAAAACCCCGCGTGATGGCCACGCAGGGTTTGCAACAGCGCCCGCCCACCGCGGGTTGTTATGTAAGTGTTGCGGGCCGGTCTCCGGGCTTGCGAGGGGCAGGGCTGTGTCATGCCGTGCCGGCAAGTGTCGCCTTCCCATGCCTTGGCACAGTGGATCTGACACTTCGCTCGCTTACCGTTGCGGGGGCAGC
>NZ_VYKE01000003.1:0-115682 GCF_032424515.1 Pseudomonas sp. JV245A | reverse complement strand
TCTGGTTGTAGGAGCTTTCCGAATCGGAACTGGTCTGACGGCTGCTGGCATACAAACTCACCTTGGGCAGGTGCCCGGCGCGCTTGCGCTCCACTTCATACTCCGCCACTCGCAGCGCCTGCTGCTGGGACGCCAGGTCCGGGTTGTTGGCCATGGCCAGGTCACGCCAGCTGTCGAAGCGGTTGGGCAGCAGCGGCTGGATCTGGAACTGCCGGGTCAGCGGATCCAGTTCGTCGATCTGCAACGGTTCGCCGACTATGGCTTGCAGCTCGCGCAGGGCGGCATCCTGCTGGTCCTGGGCCTCGATCTCCTGCGCCAGGGCCAGGCTCAGCCGGGCCTGGGTCTCCAGCACATCGGTGCGGGTGCCCTCGCCGCCCTTGAGCAGGCGCTCGTTGAGCTGCAAGCGTTCGGCGTAGGCACGCTTCTGCGCCCGGCTCAGTTCGATACGCTCCTGGGCCAGCAGCGCCTGGCTGTAGGCACTGAGCAGGCGCACCGCCAGTTCCTGGCTCTTGCCGCGAAAGCGTTCGTCGGAAAACAGCGCCTGGGCCGAGCCCTGGCGGTAGCGCGCATAGGCTTCGTAGTCCAGCAGCGGTTGCTGCAGGGTCAGGGTCGAGGCGTAGCTGCGGTAGTCCCGGTCATTGGTGACATCACCGCGAACGGTCTCCTGGGTCACTTCGGACTGGTTGCGCGAATTGTTGTAGCTCCAGGACAGGTTCGGCAGCAGCCCGGCACGGCCGATGGCCCGGTTCTCTTCCCCGGCATCGCGCTCCTTGATCGCCGCCTGGAAGGTCGGGTCATTGCGCAAGGCCAGGTCATAGGCGTCCAGCAACCCCAGGGCCTGGACCGACGTGCTGCTCAACAGGCACAGCAGGGGCAGGTAGTAGCACCAGGCTCGAATCATTCTTCCACCAACGCCATGTGAGTCCGATCCAGCAAGGGCTTGAACAGGTAATTGAGCATCGAGCGTTCGCCGGTACGGACAAAGGCTTCCACCGGCATGCCCGGGCGGATCTGCAAGCCCTGCAACTGCTGCATGCCCTGGGCGCTGACCGTGGCCCGCAAGGTGTAGTAAGGCTCCTCGGTGCGCTCATCCACCTGCCGGTCGGCGGACACCAGGGTCACCTCCCCCGGCACCCTGGGCGTGGTGCTCTGGTTGAAGGCCGAGAACATCAGCTCCACTGGCAGCCCCGGGTGCACCTTGTCCACCAGTTGCACCGGCACCCGCGCCTCCACCAGCAACGGCTCATCCTGGGGCACGATGTCCATCAGCGGCTGGCCCGGCTTGATCACCCCACCTTCGGTGTAGACCTCCAGCCCCACCACCACCCCGGCGGCCGGGGCACGTACCTGGCTGTTGGCCAGTTCGAACTCGGCGGACGCCAGGCGATTGCGCAGGTCTTCGGTACGGATCCGGGTATCGGCCAACTGGCTACGCAGGTCTTTCTGAAAATCCTCGCTGGACTGGCGGATGCGCAGGCGCAATTCGAGGATCTGCCGCTGCAACTGGCCGATGCGGCCGAAGTCCTCGGCGATCGAGCCGTCGATCTGCGCGTACAGGCGCTCGCTGTCCAGCAGCCGGTTGCGCGGGATGTAGCCGTCCCGGGCCAGTTCCCGCAGGCCTTGCAGCTGTTCGTTCAAGGCACTGCGCTGTTGCCGCTTGCTGGCCTGGGAATCCCGAGTACCCCGCAGTTGCGCCTCGGAGCCGGCGATGGTCTCGGCGATCCCTTGCTGTTCCATGCTCAGGGCCTGGCGCCGGCTGCTGAACAGCTGCCGTTGCAGGGCCAGGCTGGCGACCACGTCCGGCTCGCTGGCCAGGGCCTGAAGTTGCGGGTCGAAGACGATATCGCTGGCGCCATCGCGCTCGGCATTCAGCCGCGCTTCGCTGGCCAGGGAACCCAGGTACTGGCTGCGCAGGGATTGCATCTGGGTGCGCAGCGGCGTCTCGTTGAGGCGCAGCAGCACCTGCCCGGCACTGACCCGGTCGCCCTCCTTGACCTCGATCCGCTCGACGATGCCGCCGCTCTGGTGCTGCACGGTCTTGCGATGGCCCGAGACCATGACCTTGCCCGACACCGCCACGCCCTTGTCCAGCGGCGCCAGGGCGGCCCAGCCGATGAACCCGGCAAAGCCCCCCAGCACCAGGATCCAGCCCAGCCGCGAATACTTCCTGTCGTCCAGGGACAGCACATTGCTGGCGGCCGGCCCGGTGACCGGCGCCGCAGGGGCTGTGGATAAACTCGCCTTCATGCTTTTTTCCCTTCGCCGCCGGCCACGCCCAGGCGGTAGTTCATGTTCAAGCTGGTCACCGGGCTGCTCGCCGGATTGCTCATCGGTGCAGCCGGCGGCGGCGCGGCCTTGGCCTTCTGGTTCGCCTCCAGCACCCGCGCCGTAGGACCATAGGCCTGCAACTGGCCGTCGCGCAGGATCATCAACTGGTCGGTCAGGGTCAGCACGTTGGGCTTGTGGGTGATCAGCACCAGGGTTCGCTGCCGCTGCTTGAGCTGGCTGATGGCTTGCAGCAGCGCCTGCTCACCGGCCTCATCGAGGTTGGAATTGGGCTCGTCGAGCACGATCAGCGCCGGCAGGCCGTACAGCGCCCGGGCCAAGCCGATGCGCTGGCGCTGGCCGCCGGACAACCCGGCACCGCCCTCGCCCAGGCGCGTGTCATAGCCCTGGGGCAATTGCAGGATCAGTTCGTGCACCCCGGCCATTTGCGCGGCCTGCAGGACCTGATCCGAGTCCAGCTGGGCAAAACGCGCGATGTTCTCGGCGATGCTGCCGGCGAACAGCTGGATGTCCTGGGGCAGGTAACCGATATGCGGCCCCAGTTGCTGCCTGTCCCACTGAGCCAGGTCTGCGCCATCCAGGCGTACCTTTCCCGTCAGGGGCGTCCAGGCACCGACCAGCAGCCGGGCCAGGGTCGACTTGCCACAGCCGGAAGGGCCGATCACCCCCAGCACCTGGCCAGCCTCCAGGGTGAAGCCAAGGTTGCTCAGGGCCGGGCGACGGCTGCCCGGGGCACAGGCACTCAGCTGCTCGACACTCAACTTGCCCTTGGGCGTCGGCAGGCTCATGCGCGCCGGCCGTGGCGGGTTGGCCTGCAACAGCTGCGACAGGCGCTCGTAGGCCAGGCGCGCCGAGCTCCATTGCTTCCATACCGCGATCAACTGGTCGATGGGGCTGAGCACGCGGCCCATTAGGATCGAGCCGGCGATCATCATCCCCGGGGTGATCTGGCCCTGCACCGCCAGCCAGGCGCCCAGGCCCAGCACCAGGGACTGCAGGGCCATGCGCACGCCCTTGGACCAGGCGCTGATGGTGGCGGTCTTTTCGCTGGCCAGGTTCTGCTGGGCCAGAAAGCCCTGGTGGCCGATGAACCAGCGCTCGCGCAGGGCGCCGAGCATGCCCATGGCTTCGATCGCATCGGCATTGCGCAGGTTGGCGGTGGCCTGCTGGCTGGTGATGATCGACAACTGGCTGGCCTGGGCCAGGGGTGCCTGGCAGATATGCTGGTTGATCCAGGCCAGCGCCACCAGCAGCACCGCGCCGGCCAGGGCCAGCAGGCCGAGCCAGGGGTGAAAGAGAAAGATCACCAGCAGGTAGACCGGAAACCAGGGCGCATCGAAGAACGCGAACAAGGCATTGCCGGTGGCGAACTGGCGCAGCGCGGTCAGGTCGTTCAAAGCCTGGCCGGCGGCCTGGGGGCTGCCCTTGAGCTGGGCTTCGAAAGCGGCGTCATACACCCGCTGGTTCAGGCGCATGTCCATCTGGGTACCGAGGTGGATCACCACCTGGCTACGCACCCACTCCAACGCCCCCATCAGGCCGAACAGGCCGAGGATCATCAGCGTCAGCATCAGCAGGGTCATCTGATTGCCCGAGGCCAGCACCCGGTCGTAGACCTGCAGCATGTAAAGGGCCGGGGCCAGCATCAGCAGGTTGATCACCGCCGAGAACAGGCCGATGTTGAAAAAGCCGCCCTTGTAGGCCGTCAAGGCCGCCAGCGTCTCGGAAGCGGCAAGTGGATTCGGCCTGCTCATCAAGGTGTCCTGTGGAGAGTGTAGGGTTACAGGGCCTTCCGCTCGGGCAGAGCGGAACGACAAGAGGCGCGCCCGGTGCGTTGACAGGCACCACGGCGCTCCCCAGAATTTGCCACCGCCGCCGCCCTGGCCTTCGAAAACTCGGGCGACGGAGGTGAGTCAAGCCAGCGAATGGAGGAGCGATCCTGCATTCGCTTTTTTATGCCTCAGGCCTGCACTCAGGCGGCCAGCGCCCAGTCCTGGGCCACGTCCTGCACACCCACCAGGCCAACATCGGCAGCCGCTGCGGCAGCCGGATTGACGTGAGCAACGCCAGCAGCGGCCAGGTCGTCGAAGGTGGAGTTCACCGACAGGCTTGGGTCGATCGCCTTGAGCAGGGCATCGATCTCGCCGGCCAGCGCCGAGCTGTCGCCACTCATCAGGCCGTAGACCACCTTGTGCACTTCGCCTGCACGGCCTTCTTCCTTCAGGCTGTTGAGGCCCAGGTTGGTGAAGCTGACTTCCTGGCTGACCAGGTTGTAGTTGCTGCCCGAACCACCGGCGAGGGTGTCGCCCAGGGAGATAGTGTCCACCGAGCCCCAGAGGGTGTGGCTCGGGTTGCTGAACAGGGTGTAGTGCAGGTTGCCGTCGGCGACGAAGGCCGCATCACTGGCGGTGCTCTTGATGGCGTACTGGGTGCCGTCGAACGGGCCCGGGTTGAAGCCACCGGTGTTGGTGCCGTCGACCACTTCGCCTGGGCGGTGGTTGACGTCGCCGAAGTAGGCCGACCAGTCAGTCAGGTATTGCGCAACAGTATTACCGCCGTAGGTAGCGCTGTAAGAGATCGAAATGCTCATGCAAAACTCCAATACATTAGGGGGGTCATGTCCGCAGCACGCCACTGCCTGCTGCGGTTTTGCCCATCAATGGGCAAAAGCGGTCAGAACTGATACTCCACGGTGCCCTGCAAGGTCCGGCCACGGCCGAGGGTGAAGGCCAGGACATCGCCGAGGGGCACCAGGTAGGCGCGGTCGGTGACGTTTTCCATGGCCAGGCGCAGGGTCAGTTCTTCAGTGGCCCGGTAGCTGCCATACAGGTCGTAGACGGTGTAGGGCTTCCAGTCGGCCGGGTAGACGCCGGTCTGGCTCACGGTGCCGGTGGCGGAGCCGGCGATCGAATAGCCGGCGCTGTAGCGGGCCCGGGCGCCGATATCCAGCTTGCGGTCGAAAAAGCGTGCGCCCAGGGTCAGGGTGCCGCGGTCCATGGGCATGTGTTCGGCCGAACCGAGGATCGCCGCATTGCAACGGCTGGCGTTGTTGGCCGCATCATCGGGACGCATGCCGGTGACGATCGCGCCACGCCCGCTGCCATTCTTCACCGGCTGGGTCACGCCCCCCAGCCAGGCGATTTTCGTGCAGAAATCGTTGTCGCCGATCATGCGGGTGTAGTTCAGCTGGCCGTAGGCGCGGCCGGCGTCATAGTCCAGCTGGTACTCCACGCCCTTGAAGCGGGTGCTGCTGAGGTCGTTGACATAGGCACTGTTGCCGATGCCGGGCGAGCCGTAGCCAGGGGGCTGCACACCCATGGCCATGTAGATGAAGTCATCGACCCGGGTATCGAAGTACGCCACCTTGATCCCCAGGCGGTCATCGTTGAACCAGAGGTTTTCCTTGAAGACGTTGACCCCCGCTTCCCAGGTGCTGGAACGCTCCGGCTTGAGGAAGGGGTTGGGGAAGGTGCTCTCCGAGCCGCCGCCGTGGGGCCGGCCGGTGATCATGGTTTCGGTCACCGCCGGTGGCCGCCAGCCCTTGCCATAGCTGGCGAACAACTGCAGCCATTCGACGCCCGGCTTGACCGACAGGCCGAAGGTCGGCGAGAAGCGCCCTTCCTCGTTGTCGATGTCATAGGCCACCGGCACCGAAATCTGCTGGGGCGTCTTGCCGATCACGAAGGTGCGGGTGTTGATTCCGGTCTCGCCCCGCAGGCGGTAGCGGTCGTAGCGCAAACCGGCGTTGAGGTTCAGCCAGCCGTCGTAGTCGAAATCCAGGCGGGTGAACAGGCTGCCCAGGGCACGATCGCCCTCGGGGGTCATACTGGCCGCGGGCGAAGCGCTGACCGCCGATCCTTTGGGCACCGGCTGGCGGGAGTCGGGGCGGACCTTGTCATAGAAGAATTCCAGGCCGTAGTTGGCCTTCAGCGTGGCCAGCTCGCCGAGCGCGAAGGTCGAGGTGTTCTGCGCCTGAGCGCCATAGGTGTCGGTCTGGTAGGTGATCGAGTAGCCGGGGCTGCTGCGCCGGGTCAGGGTGCTCTGGTCGTTGCTGTTGTCGACGTAGTAGAGCTTGGCCTTGAAGTCGATCAGCGGGTTGTCCGGGGTGTAGCTGTAGTCGAGGCCGAAGTTCTGCGAGCGCACATCGCTGCTGCCGAGCTTTTCCCAGAGCTGTTGCTTGTTCTCGACGTTCATCATGTTGGCGTCGTCGTAGGACACCTGGGTGGTCAGGTAGCTCAGTTGCAGGCGCTGGTCCTGGGGCAGGTTGAGCCCCAGCTTGGCCAGGCGCGAACGCATCACGGAAGCGGAATAGGCCACCTTGGAATTCTTCACCCGGTCATTGATCGACGGGTCCATCCAGCTGCCAGTGCGCAGCTCGCCAATGCCGCCCTTGGTCCCCGGGTTGTAGTCCCCCAGGTGCCGTTCACTGGCGGCCAGCAGCATGTCCCAGACCTCGGTGCCGATGGCGAAGGCGGTGCTGCCGATGAAATGGGTGCCGTTGCTGCGGCCACCCAGGCCGCTGGTCACGCGGATCCGGCCACCGATTTCCTGGCCGGGCTTGAGCAGGTCACGGGCTTCGACGGTGCGAAAATTGGCGACCCCGCCAATCACCCCGGCGCCGCCCATGGTCGAAGTGGCGCCCTTCTCCACCACCACCTCGGAGAGCAGCTCGGGGTCGACGTAGAGGGTGCCGTTGCGCTGCTGGTGGCCGCTCTGCTGGTAGTTCTGGCGCATGCCGTCCACCGACATGTTGACCCGGCCATAGTCCTGGAGGCCGCGGATATTCACGGACAGGCCCGGGTCCTGCTGGCTGACTGCCGAATACACACCGGAGGTTTCCTCCAGCATGTCGGCCGCGTGCCGGGGCGGGTTGCGATCGAGCTGCTCGCGGCCGACCACGCTCACCGAACGTGGCGCGTTATACACCCAGTCGCTCTGGCGGCCTTCGAGGTTGCCGGAGATGGTGGTGGGCGCCAGGGCCAGGGCGCCGTCACGGCCGGTTTCCACCCGGTTCAGGGTCACTTGGCGCTCGCCGGTGAAGCGGTACTGCACCGGCGCATTGCCCAGCAGCCGCGCCAGGCCCTCCTCGGCGCTGTAGCGGCCCTTGAGCGGCGAGCTGTGCAAGCCATGCAGGCGCAGGCTGTCGAACAGCACCTGCACCCCGGCCTGCTCGGCAAACACCAGCACCGCACTGCCGAGAGCCTGGGCGGGGATATCGAAATCCATCTCGCGTTGCTGCTGGGCGCTCTGTGGGGCTGCACCCACAGGCTCTGCCGCGTGCAGCAAACCGCCTCCTGCCAACAGCCCTGCGACGCCCAAGTGAATGGCCAGGGCCAAACGACTTGCTGCGTGAATTCCAGTGCGACTGCCTACCCTCATGTCCCTTGTTCCTGCGCTGGCTATTTTTGTTTATGCGAATGCATCTCAATTAGCTAGACGTGCCAGGCAGGAAAACTCAGTAAGGTTTTTTTGAATTATTTTGCACAAGGGTGGAAAAAGGCCCGCAGGCCTCAGTAAATCAGGCTGACGCCGGCCAGGTCGAAACGCTGCACCTGCAATTCCTGGGTCAGGGTAACCAGGGCTGCATCGAGCATGTCCAGGCGGAAGACACCGCTGACCTGGCGCTGGGCCAGGGCACTGTTGGTCAGCACCACCCGCCCGGGCCGATAGCGATTGAGGCGCTCCACCACCAGGCCCAGGGGCTGGCGGTCGAACACCAGGACGCCGCGCCGCCAACTGGTGGCCCGCTGCAGGTCGAGCCCATCAAGCGCCACCACCCCCGACTGCGGGTCATAGCGCACGCTCTGCCCCTCTTGCAGCACCCGCTCGGAGGCCCCGCGTTGCGCCGGGGCATCCAGGCTCACCGCGACACTGTGCTGCAACACGCCGACCCAGGCTTGTTGAGCACTCTTGCGCCCGACCACGAAACGGGTGCCCAGGGCGCGGGTCTGGCCGCCGGCACTCTGCACGATAAAAGGTCGTTTTTCCTCGCCGGCCATGGGCGCCACGTCAAACACCGCGGAGCCGGCCAGCAATTGAACCTGGCGCTTGTCGCCGCTGTAGTCCAGGCGAATGGCGCTGCCCGAATCCAGCTCAACCTGGCTGCCATCGGCCAGTTGTACGGTGCGCACCTCGCCCTTGCCGGTAAGGTAGTCAGCCTGCAGGTACAGCAGCGCCTGCGGCCCTTGCAGCCAGCCCAGGGCCACCGCCAGTACCAGCATCGCCACGCTGGCGGCCCGCACCAGCCGGCGTCGACGGCGCGGGCGCGGTATTGTCGCCGCAGGCCGCGCCGCCTGGCGCCGTGGTGGGGCAGTGGCCGCCAGTTCGGGGTCCAGGCGCAACTCGCCCAGGGCCTCCCAGGTCTGCCGGGCAAACACCAGAGCCTGGGGATGACGCGGGTCGGCGGCCTGCCATTGGGCAAGCTGCGCCTGCTCGGTGGCGCTCAGGCCTCCCGCGTGCAAACGCACCGCCCAGTCGGCGGCGGCCTCGGTGATACTGCGCTCTTGCGGACCCTGGCTATTCACGTGTGAATCTCGATTTCTCGTTATATATAAGCAGTGACGTCTGACCCCGACTTTTACCGTAACTCACTCGTCGACCGGCCGACCGTCGGTAGCCTGCAAGCGCTGCATCACATAGGCCAGCGCCCGGGACAGGTGCTTTTGCACCGAGCTGTCGGAAATATTCAGGTGCCGGGCCACCTCGGCGTGGGTCATGCCTTCGATACGGTTGAGGCGAAAGATTTCCTGGGTCCGCGGGGGCAGTTCCATGATCGCCTGTTTCAGTGCCTTGCGCTGTTGCTGCGCCATCGCCTGAGCCTCCAGCCCGGCCGCCTCATCCTCGATGTCGGCCAGCACTTCATGGGGCACGGTCTCGGTCTTGCGCCGCGCCTCCTGACGTACATGGTCGATCAGCAGATTGTTCGCCGTGCGGTAGAGATAGCCCTGGGAGTTGTCGATACGCTCGCCGCGCGTGTGCTCGGCCAGCCGCAGGAAACTCTCCTGCACCAGATCAGCGGCCAACTGCGGGTCCCGTATCTTGCGCGCCAGGTACCCACGCAAGGCAGCGGCATGCTTGAGAAACAGTCCCTTGAGATCCACGTCCGACAAACCGACTCCCTGGAACATGAAGGAAATTGCCGGGCATCTTACGGTCAGTCGAGAATGATTTTCAATTGATATAAGCACTCATTGGCGGCAGCCTTGCACCTGCGAGCCCTACGCTGCCGTTCGATTACCGAACACTTAATCCGCCCGCGCCCCGTTGTGCATCTACCGCCAATTGACCAAATTAACCAGTTAGTACAATTTACCTTTCAACGCCTCGTACGCTCTCCCGAGGCCGACAATAACAACGGAGATTTACCCCATGCGTCCTATCGTTCTGGTGCTAAACGGCCCGAACCTGAACCTGCTCGGCACCCGCGAGCCGGCCACTTACGGCCACGAAACCCTGGCTGACATTTCCGCCCTGTGCGGCCGCGCCGCCGAGGAGTTCGGCCTCGCCGTGGAGTTTCGTCAGACCAACCACGAAGGCGAGTTGCTCGACTGGATCCACGGGGCGCGTGGTCGCTGCGCCGGCATCCTGATCAACCCGGCCGCCTGGACCCACACCTCGGTGGCAATCCGTGACGCCCTGGTGGCCAGCGAGCTGCCGGTGATCGAAGTGCACCTGTCCAACGTCCACGCGCGCGAACCGTTTCGCCATCACTCCTTCGTTTCCGCCATCGCACAGGCGGTGATATGCGGCTTTGGCAGCCATGGCTATCGCCTGGCGCTGGAACACTTCAGCCAGCGGTTCAAGGAGCAAGGCGCATGAGCCGGCAAGCCAGCGTTCTGGCCGGGCTGATTGGCGCCGGCATCCAGGCCTCCCGCACCCCGGCCCTGCACGAACAAGAGGGCGATGCCCAGCATTTGCGCTACCTGTACCGCTTGATCGACCTGGATCAACTGGGCCTGGACAGCAGCGCCCTGCCTGAACTGTTGCGCGCCGCCGAGCAGATGAGCTTCACCGGCCTGAACATCACCTTTCCCTGCAAGCAGAGCATCCTGCCGCTACTCGACGAACTGTCCCCGGAAGCCCGGGGCATCGGTGCGGTGAACACCGTGGTGCTCAAGGATGGCAAACGAGTCGGCCACAACACCGACTGCCTGGGTTTTGCCGAGGGCTTTCGCCGCGGCCTGCCGGACGTGGCAAGGCGCCAGGTGGTGCAGATGGGCGCCGGCGGTGCCGGGGCCGCAGTGGCTCACGCCCTGCTGAGTGAAGGCGTGGAGCAACTGAACATTTTTGACGTGGAGCCGCAGCGGGCGCAAAGCCTGGCGGACAACCTCAACCAGCATTTCGGCAGCGCCCGGGCCCGGGCAGGCGGTGATCTGTCGAGTGCCCTGCACAGCGCCGACGGGCTGGTGAACACCACGCCCATGGGCATGGCCAAGCTGCCGGGCATGCCGGTGCCGGTGGAACTGCTGCGAGCGCAGCTGTGGGTTGCCGAGATCGTCTACTTTCCCCTGGAAACCGAACTGCTGCGCAACGCCCGGGCCCTGGGTTGCAGGACCCTGGACGGCGGCACCATGGCGGTGTTCCAGGCGGTCAAGGCGTTCGAGCTGTTCAGCGGCCAACGCGCGGACCCGCAGCGCATGCTGGCGCACTTTCACAGCATGAACGGCTGAGACAGGGCTCGGTAGCAGCTGCTGCCTTCAGGGCGCTGGCGAGCCTGCGGCAGCGGCTACAGCCTGCTTAGTCGGATTTGAGCTGCAGGCGCGAGAGCAGGCCGATCAGCAGCACATTGAAGAGAATCATCAGCAGGCTGCCGAGGATGCCCACCAGGCTGATCACCGACGACGGCAACCAGTCGAACATGCTGAACCCGGTGAGGGACAGCAGGCGCTCGCCGAACCAGAACGTGTCGACCACGATCATCAGGATCAGGATTATTTTCAGGGTTGGAACGGGGTTGCCCATGGTGCCTTCCTTGTCGTGGTGCAGGTTGCAGAAGCCTTGGTGGCGATGGCGATCTTACGGGCGCTTTCGCTGGCAAGCCAGCGCCTGCCAAGCCAGCTCCTACAAAGAGTGGGATCAGGCCTGCAGGTAGCGCAGCACCGACTCGCAGATCATCTCCCGGTGGCGTTGCTTGATGCCTTCATCCGGCAGGTCGATCTGGAAGATCTCGCCAAAGGTGTGGCGGTTCGAGACCCGGTAGAAACAGAACGAGCTGATCAGCAAATGCACATCCAGCGGATCCAGGCCGCCGCGGAACACGCCTTCGCGCGCGCCGCGCTCGAGGATCTCGCCCAGGGCATGGAGAATGGTGTTGTTCATGGCCTTGATCACGCCGGACTGCTTCACGTACTCGGCCTTGTGGATGTTCTCGATGCTGACGATACGCACGAAATCGACGTTGCGGTCGTGGTGATCGAAGGTGAACTCCACCAGCCGGCGAATCGCTTCCTGCGGCGCCAGCTCTGCCAGGTGCAGGCGGCTCTCGGTGCTGCGGATATCGCCGTAGAGCTTCTCCAGCACCTCGACGTACAGCTGCTCCTTGCTGCCGAAGTAGTAATAGATCATGCGCTTGGAGGTATGGATGCGTTCGGCGATCGCATCCACTCGCGCGCCGGACAAGCCCTGCTGGACGAACTCGACAATGGCTTCTTGAAGGATGTTCTCGCGGGTCTTTTCCGGGTTGTTCTTGCGACTCTTGCGCGGTTCGAGAGCAGGCTCATCGGGCGCAATCGAGCGTTCACTGGTCATTGTCATTCTGGGCTCACGGCCATCACTGCACACGCGGGCGATTATGGGCCGCGTCACCCTGCGAAAGAAAGCGCGACGGCGGCCGTTACCGCCGTCGTTAACAATCTTCTACAACTTGGCCTGGCGCACGGCACCGCTGCGTGATTTGGCCATGGCCGCCAGGCGCACCGCGACGTTGGCCGCACCGTAGCCGGCATAGCCGTTCTTGCGCTGGATGATCTCGAAGAAGAAGCGCCCTTCGAAGGGCTCGGTGTAGACGTGAAACAGCTCGCCGCCCTGGGCATCGCGGTCGTAGAGGACGTTGTAGTAGGCCAGTTCGCTGAGAAATTCGTCGTCGAAATCAAAGCGTGCCGCCAGGTCGTCGTAGTAGTTGAGCGGGATGTCCAGCAGCGGCACGCCAGCCTCCTTGGCCCGGCTGACTTCGGCAAAGATGTCGTCGCAATCGAAAGCGATGTGGTGCACCCCGGAACCGCGATAGCTGGACAAAGCATGGGAGATCGCAGTATTGCGGTTTTCCGAGATGTTCAGCGGCAGGCGGATCGAGCTGCAACGGCTGCGCAGGGCGCGGCTTTTCACCAGGCCGTAGGGGTCGGGCAACACCACTTCGTCGTCGGCCTCGAAGTCCAGCAGGCTCTTGTAGAACAGCACCCAGCTGTCCAGGCTGTCCGCCGGCAGGGCCATGGCCATGTGGTCGATGCGCTTGAGGCCGCCCTTGGCCACCACGCCGCTGTGCATATTGAAATCGGTGTCGTACAGGTGCTGGCCGCCCTGCTGCTGATCCACCAGGTAGATCAGGCTGCCATCGGGCTCGCGCACCGCCGCCAGCTCCAGCTCATTGGGGCCCACCAGGCCGCGATAGGGCTGGCCCTTGTAGGCCACCGCCCGCTCCAGGGCCTTGGCGCTGTCCTTGACCCGGATTGCCGTGGCACACACCGAAGGGCCGTGGGCCTCGAAGAAACTGTGGGCGAAGGAATAGGGCTCGGAGTTGAGGATCAGGTTGATATCCCCTTGGCGCATCAGGCTGACGCTCTTGGAGCGATGCTGCCCGGCCCTGGCGAACCCCAGGCGCTCCAGCCAGCCGCCGAGCTTGGCGCCCAGGGCCTCGTCCACGGCGAACTCGAGAAACTCGGTGCCGCCATAGGCCTGCACCGCAGGCGGCGCGAACAGGGTGTCGATGTTCGCCACCGGCTGGCCTTCCTGCAGCAGGCGCTCGCGGGTCTTCTCTTCCAGGTACAGCAGCGAGCGCAAGCCATCGGCGGCGTTGGCCCGCGGCGGCGCGGCGCGAAAGCCGTCGTTGAAGATCTCCAGGGACAGCGGCCCGGTGTAGCCGCTCTTGATGATCGGCGCCAGAAAGCCCGGCAGGTCGAATTCGCCCTGACCGGGGAAGCAGCGGAAATGCCGGCTCCACTCCAGCACATCCATGGCCAGGATCGGCGCATCGGCCATCTGCACGAAGAAGATCTTGTCCCCCGGAATCTCGGCAATCGCCGCCGGGTCGCCCTTGAGCGACAGGGTGTGGAAGCTGTCCAGCAACACCCCGAGGCTTGGGTGATCGGCGCTGCGCACGATGTCCCAGACCTGTTGATAAGTATTCACGTGACGGCCCCAGGCCAGGGCTTCGTAGCCGATGCGCAGGCCCCGGGCACCGGCCCGCTCGGCCAGCAGGTGCAGGTCGTCGATGAGGATCTGCCGGTCCCCCAGGCTGTCCGCCGAGGCGTTGCTGCACACCAGCACCAGGTCGGTGCCCAATTCCTGCATCAGGTCGAACTTGCGCTCGGCGCGCTCCAGGTTGCGCGGCAGACGGTCGCGACGACAGCCCTCGAAATCCCGGAATGGCTGGAACAGGGTGATGGCAATGCCCAGGTCGGCGCACATCTGCTTGATTTCCCGAGGGCTGCCGTCGTAGTAGAGCAGGTCGTTCTCGAAGATCTCCACGCCGTCGAACCCGGCGGCGGCGATGGCTTCGAGTTTTTCCGGCAGGGTACCGCTCAGGGACACGGTGGCAATGGAACGCTGCATGATTCGACTCCCGGGTAAGGACGGCCAGTCGGGCACAGGGGGACCGCGGCTTTTTATTGGATGTTGCGGATTATTCCACAGGCCTTGTTAAAGTGTACGAACCAGTTAGTTTTGTGTTCGATTATCGAACAAAATACAGATTGGCGAATTGACGATTTTTCAGCCACTGCGCACCATCGATAGCACATTGAGCCGGCCCCAAACCCCCGGCTTCAATCACCCAGACCCAGAACACACCATAAAAATTTCAAAAATCGGGTACACCCTCATGCTTGCACTCAACGCCCTTCACTGCTGCACATCCCTTTGGCTGATACCGCCAACGGCCTCAACCGGCACCCTGGAATACGCCGCGCTACAGCCCTGAGCTGCAGCCGACCCGATGGCGTTCGCCTGCCCGGCATCTGCCGCAGCGACGCGCCGCCCCAGCCGATCAACCCGCAGGTTCCCGGGCTGCCATGCCCCCGCCGACGGTTGGTCACGCGCCCTTGAGTTCCGACGAGCCCCGGCTCGCCAGTCACTGAACGGATGGCCCACATGACTCCTTCCCAAAGCTCTCGCATCGCCCCGAGCCTCAGCGTTGCCGGCGGCATCGGCGACAAGATCCGCGGCGCCATGGCGGTCGGCAAGACCCGCTGGGGCATGCTCGCCCTGGTGTTCTTCGCCACCACCCTGAACTACATAGATCGCGCCGCACTGGGCGTGATGCAGCCGATCCTGGCCAAGGAAATGAACTGGACGGCGATGGACTACGCCAACATCAACTTCTGGTTCCAGGTCGGCTACGCCGTAGGCTTCGTGCTCCAGGGCCGCCTGATCGACCGGGTTGGGGTGAAGCGGGTGTTCTTCTTCGCCGTGCTGTTGTGGAGCCTGGCCACCGGCGCCCACGGCCTGGCCACTTCGGCGGCGGGCTTCATGGTTTGCCGGTTCATTCTCGGGCTCACCGAAGCCGCCAACTACCCGGCCTGCGTGAAGACCACACGGCTGTGGTTCCCGGCCGGCGAACGGGCCGTGGCCACCGGGATCTTCAACGCCGGGACCAACGTCGGCGCAATGTTCACGCCCATGCTGCTGCCGCTGATCCTCCACGCCTGGGGCTGGCAGGCCGCGTTCCTGTGCATGGCCGCGCTGGGTGGCATCTGGCTGCTGTT
This sequence comes from Pseudomonas sp. JV245A, assembly GCF_032424515.1. Taxonomy (NCBI): domain Bacteria; kingdom Pseudomonadati; phylum Pseudomonadota; class Gammaproteobacteria; order Pseudomonadales; family Pseudomonadaceae; genus Pseudomonas; species Pseudomonas sp. JV245A. Next base: position 100,479 of record NZ_VYKE01000003.1, on the reverse strand, counting down.
CTGGGGCCTGAAGTACTTCAACCCTGAAGATCATCCAAGCGTCAAAGCCTCCGAGCTGGCCTACATCCAGCAACAGGTGGAGCCGGAAGAAACCCGCGTGCCCTTCAGCCGCATCCTGCGCATGCGCGGCACCTGGGCCTTCGCCCTGGCCTACGCGATGACAGCGCCGGTGTTCTGGTTCTACCTGTACTGGCTGCCGCCGTTCCTCAACCAGCAGTACAACCTGGGCATCAACGTGACCCAGATGGGCATCCCGCTGATCATCATCTACCTGACCGCCGACTTCGGCAGCGTCGGCGGCGGCATCCTCTCTTCGTTCCTGATCGGGCGCGGCATGAACCCGATCAAGGCGCGGCTGCTGTCGATGTTCCTGTTCGCCTGCTGCATCATCGGCGTGATCATGGCCGCCGGCACCGCCAACCTGTGGCTGGCCGTGTTCGCCATCTCCCTGGGGATCGGCGCGCACCAGGCCTGGACCGCCAACATCTGGAGCCTGGTGATGGACTACACGCCCAAGCACATGATGAGCACGGTGTTCGGCTTCGGCGGCATGTGCGCGGCCATCGGCGGCATGTTCATGACCCAGATCGTCGGCCACATCCTGACCGTGACCAACAACAACTACACCCTGCTGTTCACCCTGATCCCGGCGATGTACTTCATTGCCCTGACCTGGATGTACTTCATGGCCCCGCGCAAGATTCCCCGCGTAGAAGACTGATGCTCCTTTCACGCAGGCCCACTCCGGGCCCGCGTTTTTTTATCGGCTCGCCCTCCCCCCTTTTGTTTTTCCAGACTCGGAGATCGTCCCATGACGCTCGGTAACCTGAGCATCGCCCAACGCGCCGTGATCAGCTTCGGCGTGATTGCCCTGCTGGTCCTGCTGCAGGGGCTGTTCGCCCTCAAGCAAGTGGCCGAGGTCCGCTCCACCGGCCAGCACACCGAAAACATTTCCCTGCCCAGCACCCGCTACCTGGGGGAAGTGCGCGACTATGTGTTGAGCATCCGCGTGCTGAGCCTGCGCATGGCCCTCAACCGTGAACCGCAAGTGCTGGAAAGCACCATCGCTCGCCTGCACCAAGTGCAAGCCTGGCTCGACCAGGCCCTGGCCAGGTTCGCGCCGCTGGTGGGCGATCACAACCGGGTGCCATACGAGACATTCCTCGCCACGGTAAAGAGCTACCAACAGGCCCTGGCCCAGTATGAAGCCCTGTCCCAGGACAACCGCAGCGCCGAGATGACCGCCCTGCTCAACGGCAAGATCCAGGATTACTCGACCCAGACCGGCGACCAGTTCGCCGAACTGATGAACCTGACTGCCGAGGAAGTCAGCCAGTCGGCGCAGCATGCCGACGCGCTGTACACCCAGGTCAAAGTCACGGTGATCGGCGCCCTGCTGGCCGTCGCCCTGCTGACCCTGTGCCTGGCCTGGCTGTTGATTCGCAGCATCGTCGTGCCCATCCGCCAGGCTGTGAGCGTGGCCGAGCAAGTGGCCGCCGGCGATCTCGGCCGCCCCATCCACTGCGAGGGCAGCGATGAAACCGCGCGCCTGCTCAAGGCCCTGGCCAGGATGCAGGCCAGCCTGCGTGAAACCCTGCAACTGATCAGCAGCACCTCGACCCAACTGGCCGCCGCCGCGCAACAGATGAGCCAGAGCACCCATCAAGACTCCAGCCGGCTGCAGCAGCAACACAACGAAATCGAGCAAGCAGCCACGGCCGTCAACGAGATGACCGCGGCCGTCGAGGAAGTGGCACGCAACGCAGTGTCCACCTCCGACACCACCCGCCAGTCCACCGCCCAGGCCACCCAAGGGCAAGCCAGGGTGACCCAGACCCTGGACGCGATCCAGGCCATGAGCAGCGATGTCGGCATCGCCCTGCAGCAAGTGCAGACCCTGGCCGAGCAGTCACGGGAAATCGGCAAGGTGCTGGACGTGATCCGCGCCATTGCCGAACAGACCAACCTGCTGGCCCTGAACGCCGCCATCGAGGCCGCGCGGGCTGGGGAAGCCGGCCGTGGTTTTGCCGTAGTGGCAGACGAAGTGCGGGCCCTGGCCCATCGCACCCAGCAGTCGACCCAGGAAATCGAACAGATGATCGGCCGGGTCCAGGGCGACACCGACAGCGTGGTGCAGTCCATGCACGGCAACAGTCAGCGGGTGGCCCAGACCCTGTCCATCGCCGAGCAGGCCGGGCTGGCCCTGGGGGAAATCACCCGGGCCATGGAACAGATCCACGAGCGCAACCTGGTGATCGCCAGTGCTTCGGAAGAACAGGCCCAGGTGGCCCGTGAAGTGGACCGCAACCTCCTGAACATCCGCGACCTGTCCCTGGAAAGCGCCGACGCCGCCACGCGCACCAACGCCACCAGCCAGGAGCTGTCGCACCTGGCGGCCGGCCTGCAGAACCTGGTGGTGCGCTTCCGCTTTTGAGCCGTCTCAGCGGTGGCGTTGCTGCCAGGCCGCCGCCAGCCCGCTGAGGCAGATCACGACGATGCCCACCTGGGTGATCAACGACGGCGCGTGGCCGAACAGCAACCAGCCCAGCAACCCGGCAAAGACAATCTGGCAATAACCGAAGGGCGCCAGCAGCGCCGGCGCCGCATGACGAAAGGCCTGGGTCAGGAACAGGTGGGCACTCATGCCGCAGGCGCCCAGCGCCAGCATCAGCAAGCCATGGAGGAACCCCGGGGTCTGCCAGAAGAACGGCACCAGCCCCGTCATCACCAGGGTGTTGCACAGCCCGGCAAAGAAGTTGCTGGTGGTGGGGCTGTCATGCTCGGCCAGCTTGCGTGTGAGCAGTTGATAGAAACAGAAGAACAACGCCGAACAGAACGGCAGCAACACCGCCGGCGTGAACAGCTCGCCGCCCGGATGCACGATGATCAGCACCCCGACGAAACCGCAGATCACCGCCAGCCACTGGCCCCGGGTCACCTGCTCGCCAAGCAAAGGCACCGACAACGCGGTGACCAGCACCGGGGCGAGAAAGTTGACCGCCGTGGCTTCGGCCAGGGGAATGAACAGCAGCGCCGAGGTGAACAACAGGCTGGTGCTCAGCAAACACAGAGCCCGCAGCAGTTGCAGCAGCGGTCGCTTGCTACGTAGTACCCGCAGGCCGGATTGCGGCAGGAAGATCCCGGCCATCAGCAGGGTGTGGATCAGGTAACGGGCCCAGACCACCATGATCACCGGGAAGAATCCCGAGAGGTATTTGGACAGGGCATCGTGGCTGGCGAACAGAAAGGTCGCCAGAACGATCAGCACAATGCCCTTGAAAGGGTGGTTGGTCCCGGAAAGGGGCGTGCTGCGGGTCATGGGCTTTCCTTGGGGCAAGTGTAGAAACGGCTTCGTCGGCCAGCCGGCCCCTACCGGATGTTGGCAGGAGCCGGCTGGCCGGCGAAAGGCCTGCGCGGCTTCAAATCCGAGCCAGCAACTCCCGGGTTCTGCCCAGGGCCATCTGTGCTCGCTGCAAGGCACTCACGCCCTGCTCCAGCAATTGCACCGTAGGAATCTCCAGGCTCAGGGGCAGGTTTTCCGGCAGGCACTTGAGCAGCCCCGCCAGATCGCAATCGCCCTCCCCCGGGAAACGCCGCTCGTTACGGGCCTGGCGCAAGATTTCCTGCATATCGTCCGGCCGCGGCCCGGCCACGTCGCACAACTGGGCATACCGCAACCGCGCCGGAGCCACCTTGGCCAGGTCCTCCAGGCGCGATCCCGAGCGGTCGAAGTGAAAGGCGTCCACCAGCACGCAGCCGTTGCTGCGACCGGCGTTCTCCACCACGCGCACGGCTTGCTCCAGGTTGCGCGCATCGGTCCAGGGCATGAACTCCAGATGGGGGTGCAAGCCATACTGCGCCGCCAGATCACACAAGGCGGCAAAGTTGTCGGTCATGCGGGCTTCATCCGGGTCATTGCCCGCCACCAGCAACTCGCTGGCGGCAAACTCGGCGCCCACTGCCAGCACGCCCTCGAAGTCCTTGATCCGGGTCTGCGGCTTGAGCCGCAGGATTTCCACATCCAGCACCCGCACTCCGGTATCGCGCAGGCGATCCTGGGTTTGCCGACGCAAGCCGGCATCCGCCACCAGCGGAAAGTGATGTTCCTCCGGGGTCGCCGGCACCAGCCGCAGGCCCACATGGCTGTAGCCGGCACGGGCCGCCACTTCCACCATCTCGGGCGGAGACAGCTCCAGCACGGTCAGGCTGGCCAGGGAAAAAATCCGCTCACTCATCAGTTGTTCACTCAATGTGGGTTGGGGTACAGGCGCGCCCCGTGGCGGCGGCCTGACGAATGGCTTCGATCAGGGCCAGGGTACGAGCGGCATCGGCGGCGCTGACCAGGGGCGCGACTTCGCCCCGGGCGACCTTGACGAAATGCTGCAGTTGCAAGCGCAACGCCTCATCCGGCACGAAGCTTTCCTGCTGCATCAACAAGGGCTGGTGCCAACCGGCGCCCGCCTCGGCGTAGTGCCAGCGCTTGAGCTGAGGAATGCTCAAGGCCCCCTGAGTACCGGCCAGCAGGTAGCAAGGCTGATCGGGCTGGCGCGGGTACACCGGGTTTTCCCCGGAATCCAGCTCCCAGCTCCAGGGCGCGGCCGCGGCGTCGGAACCGGTGAGGCTGCCCAGGGCGCCGTTGTCGAATTGCAGCAGCACCGCTGCGCAATCCTCGTTGGCGTAGCCGCGCACGCTGTTGCTGGTGATGGCCTGGACCTGGCGCACCTCGCCGCACAGGTGGCGCAGCAGGTCGAGGTCGTGGATCAGGTTGGTCAGCAACATGCCGGCCCCGGCCTCGCGGCGCCAGGGAATGTCGAAATAGTGCTCGGGCTTCTGCAATTGCCAGAGTGCGGTGACGTTGGTCAGGCGCCCCAGGGCGCCGCTGCGCAGCAGTTCATGGGCGCGGGCGATCAATGGGTTGTGCCGTCGATGATGCCCCACCAGCACCGGGACCCCAGTGGTCCGCGTGGCCGCTACCAATTCGCGCACTTCATCCAGATGCACGCCCACCGGTTTTTCCAGCAGCACCGGCACGCCTGCGGCGAGGCAATCCTGGGCGGTGCTGACATGGAGGTTGTTAGGGTTGGCAACGATCACCGCATCCGGGCGGACTTCCCGGAGCAGGGTCTGGTGATCGGCAAAGTGCGGCACCTGCCATTGTGCGGCGACAGCCGCCGCCTGGGGGCCGGGATCGGCCACCGCGCAGAGGCAGGCCTCGGCCAGAGTCTTGAGGTGCTGATAGTGCTGCTGCCCCATATTGCCGACGCCGATCAGGGCGATGCGCAGTGGCGTGCTCAATGGAAGATCCTCTTGTGATTGTTATAGGGACACTGAATTTCAAATATTTAGAACTCAGTTCCACTTTCACACAAGAGGGATAAAAAATACCGTCCGATTATCGAACAGCTTTGTGCCGAGTCGAGGTCTGCGTAGCCGCTGCCGCAGGCTGCGAACGGCTGTGCAACAGACGCGGCGGTATCAAGGCCACCACCGGCCCAGCGGCAGATCGCCAAGCAAGGCCCCGCGGCGTTATCTCAATTGAACAACTCGGACGCCTGGCTGGCGGCCGACAGTTCCTCGGCAAACTGCAACAGCAGTGGCGCCAGTTCGTGCAGCCGCGCCAGAGGCAGGCGTGCGCTGGGCCCGGCAACGCTGAGCACGCCCACGACCCGGCCATCAATGGGATGGCGCACCACCGCGGCGATCGCCGAGGTGCCCACGGCGGAGCTTTCTTCGACCCAGGCATAGCCCTGCTCCCGGGCCAGGCGCAGGCGCTCCAGCAGTTCGATGTTCGAGCGCGGAGCGTTGGGCCCCAGGTCCGTCGGGGGCTCGGCCGCCTGGCGCTCCACCAGGGACAGGGCCTCGGCATCACTCAGGGTGGCCAGCCAGGCATGCCCGGAGGCGGTATAGAACAACGGTGCCTCACGGCCCATGTCCGGGTCGTAGCGCAAGCCGGAACGGGCGCCCTGGGACTTGGCGATCCAGGTCTGGCGCTCGCCTTCGATCACGCCCAGGCGCACCAGCTCGCCGGATTCGACCGCCAGGCGGTCCAGTACTGGCTGAACGATATCGGCGCCGCTGGCGGACAGGTAGCGAAAGCCCATGGCTACCAGCCGCGTGGACAGCTGGTAGCGCAGGTTGTCCGGGTTCTGCCGCACATAACCCAGGCGGATCAGCTCCGCCAGCAAGCGGTGGGTGGCGCTTTTGGGAATCTCCAGTTGCTCGGCCAGGGTCTGCAGCGGCAGCCCACGGGGATCAGCGGTAAGACGTTCGAGAACACTGAAGACGCGTTCGATTTGACTGCCAGCCATGGTCGGGTCCCGACAAAATTTGGCCGATTCTAGAGACAAGCGGCCAGTTGGGGAACCGGGCGGCGGTGTTCGATTACCGCCCGGAATCGGCGCCGATCGAGTCTTGTACCCGGCACGGCGCCTTGTAGCAGGGTAGCCGAGCTCGTATATTTTTTGGAACTCACTTCCATAAAATGCAAAATAACGGCTTGCCCGCCACCTCGATTTTCCGGGCATTTTCCGCCCACCAATGCTGTCCAACCTTCAGCAACACCCCCGCAGCCCGGATCGTCACTCGCCCCTCAACCGGCTGTGCTCTTTTATCCACAGGGAGATTGCCCATGCCTCATACCCTTGACTGCCCCGTCCTCACCCACAGCGGCCTGCACATGCCCAAGCTCGGCCTGGGCACCTGGCCAATGCTCGACCAGGAATGCACCCGCGCCGTGGAACAGGCACTGGAACTGGGTTACCGGCATATCGACACCGCCCAGGCCTACAACAACGAAGAAGCGGTGGGCCAGGCCCTGGCCAACACTCCTGTGCCCCGGGAGCAGATCCACGTCACCACCAAGGTCTGGTGGGACCAGTTGCAACCCACCGCCATGCGCCACTCACTGGAGCGCAGCCTGAAAGCCCTGCAAACCGACTACATCGACCTGTTCCACATTCACTGGCCCACCAGCGACTGGGAACTGGAACGCAGCATCGAAACCCTGGTGTCGTTCAAGGAGCAGGGGCTGGTGAAACACATTGGCGTGGCCAACTTTCCCCTGGCCCTGCTGCGCCGAGTGATCGAAGGGCTGGGCGCTCCGCTGTCGGCGATCCAGGTGGAGTACCACGTGCTGCTGGGCCAGAGCGGCCTTCTGGACTACGCCCGCGAGCGCGACATGGTGTTGACCGCCTATACCCCGCTGGCGCGCAACAAGGTCTCAGAGGTGGCCGAAATCCAGCAGATCGCCGCCAAGCACGGCGTGCTGCCGACCCAGGTGGCCCTCAAGTGGCTGCTCGACCAGGACAATGTGGCAGCCATCCCCAAGGCCAGCAGCCGGGCCAACCAGCTGGCCAACCTGGAGTCCCTGAAGATCCACCTGGACGATGCAGACCGGGCGCTGATCGCCGCCCTGCCCAAGGACCAGCGTCAGGTCAACCCGGATTTCGCCCCGGTGTGGGACCACTTCGACCACTGAAACGAAACGCCCCCTGACACCGCAGCGTGGCGTCAGGGGGCGGATTCTCGAGCGCTGGCCATCCCTGGCTTGGCGATGCTTCAGAAATCGAAGAACACTGTCTCGCCTTCACCCTGAATGCGGATATCGAAACGGTAGGCACGCTGGCCATTGACCTCACAGGGATGGGCCAGCAGGGTTTCCCGGCGCTGGGGCTGTTCGATCAGGTTCAGCACCGGGCACTGGGCGTTGGCTTCCGGCTCATCGGCAAAGTACAGCCGGGTGTGCAGGTGGATATTGATCCCCCGGGCAAACAGCGACAGGTTGATGTGCGGCGCCATGGGCACGCCGGCGGCGTTGTTCACCACCCCGGGCTTGACCGTGTTGAGTGTCCATTCCCCGGCATCGAAGGTGGTGGCGGTGCGACCGAAGCAGTTGAACGGTTTCTCCGTATCGAACACCGGGTCGTAGACCCCGGCGTGGTCGGCCTGCCAGAACTCCAGGAATGAATCGCGCACCAGGTGGCCATTGCCATCGTAGACGTGGCCGATCAGCAGGATCCGCTCACCCGGCGCATCTGCCTTGGCCATCTGGTTCCAGATTTCCTCGGGGCGCGGCGGGTTTCCCGCGGCCGCCAGGGCCAGGCCGATATGCACATAGGGGCCGGCCGTTTGCGAGGGGGTTTCAGGCAGCAGTTGAACAGGCATGTCAGGCTCCTCAGCAGTTCTCGAAGTGGGTCTTGCGCTGGCCGCGCAGCACGATGTCGAAGCGGTAGGCCAGGCAATCCATGGGGTTGGCGCCGCCCATGTCCAGGCGCGCGATCAGGCTCTGTACCGCGTCCGGGTTGGCGATGGACTTGACGATCGGGCACAGCGGGATCAGCGGGTCGCCTTCGAAATACAGCTGGGTGATCAGGCGCGTGGCGATCGACGGGCCACTGATGGAGAAATGGATATGCGCCGGGCGCCAGTCATTGGGGCCGTTGCGCCACGGGTAGGGGCCGGGCTTGATGGTGCGGAAACTATAGTAGCCATCACGGTCGGTGAGGGCCCGGCCGACGCCACCGAAGTTCGGGTCCAGGGGCGCCAGGTAGCGGTCGTTCTTGTGCCGGTAGCGGCCGCCGGCGTTGGCTTGCCACATTTCCACCAGGGTATGGGGAATGGGTTTGCCGTACTGATCGCAGACCCGCCCGGAAACGATGATCCGCTCGCCCACGGGCAAGCCACCGTTGTTGAAGTTGAGCAGCAGGTCGTTGTCGAAACGCCCGGTGCGCAGGTGGGAAAAGTCCGGGCCTGTGGTTTCACTGACCGATTGTGGGATGCTCACCAGCGCCTGGCGCGGGGAGCGAGTGACGGAGGTCTTGTAGTCGGGGGTCAGGGCCTTGGGGTGCCAATTACGGTCGCGAATCACGAAGCGACTGCTGTCTGCATCAGACATGTCGATCTCCTGTTGTTTGATTTATGGAGCGCAGCCGGCGCAGTTTCAAACAAACCAGGAGCGGGGAAAATTGAAATGCCGCCCTCAATCAATAACCAAATGGTTATGGATAACTGCCCTCGCGATAGGCCAGCCCCACTTCCCGGAGCACCTCCACCGCCCATTGCGCCGCCAGGGACAAAGGCAGGCTGGCATTGCTGGAAATCCCCACCGAGCCACCGGGTTCGCGCAGGCCCAGGTCCAGCTCCTGCAGTTCACCATTGGCCAGGTCCAGGCGCACGGCGTCCAGCGGCGCGATCCACAGCGCGTCGCTGGACAAGGTGTAGCGTCGGCTCAGGGCCACCGAGAGGGTTTCCAGACGCTGCTGCGACGGGGCAATGCCGCACTGGATGAACAGGCTGTCGGCGTGCTTGCGAATGCTGGTGCCGGCCAGGGGCAGCACCAGGGGATAGGCGCTCACCGCGTCGCGGTCCAGAGGGCCGGTTGCCAGTGGATGCTGCGGGCGGGCCACCAGGGTCATGGATTCGCTGTACAGGTGCTCGAAGCTCAGGCCGTGGATCTCCGGGCTCTCGGTCATGCGCCCCACCACCAGGTCCAGGTCGCCGACCCGCAATTGCGACAGCAGGTAAGCACTGGGGCCGGTCAGCACACTCACGGTCAGCGCCGAATGGCGCTGATGCAGGCGCCGCATCACCTCCGGCAGCAGCAGGCTTTCCACCGTGGAAAGCACACCGATGCGCACCAGCCCGGCGGCGTACTCACCGCCGCGCAGGCTGCTGACACCTTCCCGCAGGGCCTGCACCGAAGGCCCGGCATAACGCAGGAAGGCCCGCCCGGCCTCGGTCAGGCTGAGGCCGGCCTTGCTCCTGGCAAACAGCCGGGTCTCCAGCAACGCTTCCAGTTCCTTGAGGGTTTTCGACATCGCCGGCTGGCTCACCGCCAGGACATCGGCCGCCCGGGCCAGGCTGCCCTGGCGGGCCATTTCAAGAAAACACACCAAGTGACGGAATTTGATGCGGGTATCGATGTTCAATAGGGAGCCCCGAATGCACCTGGATCGGATCGATCCGTAACCGGGCCATGGTAGCGTGCAGAAAAATCCCTGACGACCGGACTGGCGCCGGTTCGAGCCACCAGCAACACTGACCAGCAGAAAAAACGAGGACACCCCCATGCTTTGGAAAAAAGGCCGGCGCAGCGACAACGTCGTGGACGCGCGAGATGACAGCAGCGCCGGCGGTGGCGGTGGCATGCGGTTCGGTGGAGGCAAGGGCTTGAGCCTGACGGCGATCGTACTGATCGTCGGCATCGGCTGGGCCACCGGCCAGGATCCGCTGCAGATCCTCGGGCAACTGCTGGGCCAGCAGAGCGGGCAGACTTCAGCGCCGGCCACCACCCAGGCACGCAAGGCACCACCGGCCAATGACGAACAGGCAGAGTTTGTCCGCGCCATCCTCGGTGACACCGAAGACACCTGGGGCCAGATCTTCCAGCAAGCCGGCCGCCAGTATCAGCCGCCCAAGCTGATCCTGTTCCGGGGCCGGGTCAATTCCGCCTGTGGCGCGGCCACTTCCGCCAGCGGGCCCTTCTACTGCCCCGCCGACCGCCAGGTGTACCTGGACATGGACTTCTTCCGGGAGATGGCCCAGCGCTTTTCCGCCGCCGGCGACTTCGCCCAGGCCTACGTGATTGCCCATGAAGTCGGGCACCACGTGCAGACCCTGCTCGGGGTCTCGGCAAAAATCCAGGCCGCGCGCCAGCAAGGCCAGCAGATGCAAGGCGATGGCGGCCTGCTGGTACGCCAGGAGCTGCAGGCCGACTGCTTTGCCGGGGTCTGGGCCTATCACGCACAGAAGCGCCTGAACTGGCTGGAACCCGGGGATGTGGAAGAAGCCCTGAACGCCGCCAATGCCATCGGTGACGACCGCCTGCAGCAGCAAGGCCAGGGCCGGGTGGTGCCGGACTCCTTCACCCACGGCACCTCGGCGCAGCGAGTGCGCTGGTTCAAGACCGGCTTCAGCCAGGGCCAGGTCAGCCAGTGCGATACCTTCAGCGCCAGGAGCCTGTAGATGCGCCGCTTGCTGGTCCTGCTGCTGTGCCTGGGTGGCTGCGGCGTCCAGGCGGCGGAACAGGGGGTCAAGGTCATCAGCCCGCAACGCCTGCCCCTGGAGGGCGGGCAACTGGCGCTGGGCCTGAGCCAGGATTGGCGCCAGCCGCTGCCGGGCGTAGAGCGGGCCCTGATCATCGTTCACGGCCGGCTGCGCAACGCCCAGACGTATCTGCACAGTGGGCAAAGCGCTGCCGGGCAGGCCGGGCAAAGCACAACAACCCTGGTGATCGCCCCGCAGTTTCTCAACCAGAGCGACATCGCCCGCCATCAATTGCCAGACGCGCTACTGCGCTGGAAGGGCAATGGCTGGATGGCCGGCGAGCCTTCAGTGGGCCCGCAGGCCGTCAGTTCCTATGCGGTGCTCGATGCCATCCTCCAGCGCCTGGAAGACCGCAAACGTTTTCCGGCACTCAAGGAAGTGGTGATCGCCGGTCACTCCGGCGGCGCCCAGGTGGTGCAGCGCTATGCGCTGAGCACCGGCAGCCACCCCGAGCTGGAAAAGGCCGGGATCGGCCTGCGCTACGTGATCGCCAATCCGTCGTCCTACGCCTACTTCGACGCATGGCGCCCGGTGGCATTCGAACCGGCCAGTTGCCCGGGCTTCAACGACTGGAAGTACGGCCTGAACCGGCTACCGGCCTATGCCGGCGGCCATTCCCCGGCGCAGCTTGAACAGGGCTACGTGACGCGCGACATCACCTACCTGCTGGGCCAGCAGGACACCGATCCCAACCATCCCGCCCTGGACAAGAGCTGCGCCGCCGAGACCCAGGGCGCGTACCGGTTGATTCGCGGGCACAACTACTTCGACTACCTGGTGCGGCGTCATCCGCAAGGCTTGCTGCAACGGCTGGTGGAGGTGCCCGGGGTCGGGCATGACGGTGACCGGATGTTCACCTCGCCCGAGGGGCAGGCGGCAGTGTTCAAGTAAAGAAAGGCGCTGCCTGGAATGACGCTTTCGCCGGCAAGGCTCCGACGGGAGCCTTGCCGGCGAACAGAGCCCTCAGGCCGACAGCAGGTCGCGCAACTGCGCACAATCCCGGGCATGCCAGTCGGTCAGCTCCGGCCAGGGGTTGTCCGGCAGGTTGACCAGCACCGTACGGGTCCCGGCGGCCCGCCCGCAGTCCAGGTCGAAGCGGTAGTCCCCCACCATGACCATCCGTGACGGCGAGATATCCCAGGCTTCGGCCAGCTTCAGCAAACCGCCCGGATGGGGCTTGGGCGGTGCTTCGTCGCGGCCCAGCACGTCGGCCTCGGCAAAGCAGTCCGCCAGGCCGATGGCCTCCAGGGTCACATGGGCCAGCTCTCGCGCATTGCGGGTGAGGATGCCCAGGCGATAACCGCGCCCGGCCAGTTCCCGCACCAGTTCCACCGCACCCGGCGCCGGGCGCGAACCCTGGGCCAGGTCGCGCTCGTGTTCCAGCAGCCAGGCATGCTTGGCCGCGGATTCGTCCGCCGGCAAGGCCGCCAGGTGTGTGAGGATGTCATCCTCGGCAGGAATCGACAGCGCCTCGCGGATCGCCGCGAAATCATGCACAGCGATGGTCAGGGTGCCGTCCATGTCGAACACCCAATGTTTTATCTCTGAAAGACTCATGCCCAATCCTTGCGATGGCGGATCAACCCTTCCTGAGTCACCGAGGCCACCAACTGCCCGGCACGGTTGAACACGCTGCCCCGGGAGAAGCCCCGGGAGTTTCCGGCCCAGGGGCTGTCCATGGCATACAGCAGCCAGTCGTCAGCGCGTAGGTCGGCGTGAAACCACAGAGCGTGGTCGAGGCTGGCGACCTGCATGTCCTTCTGCCACACCGACTTGCCGTGGGGCAGCATCGAGGTGGTCAGCAGGCCGAAATCCGAAGCGTAGGCCAGCAGGTACTTGTGCAGCGCCGGGCTGTCGGCCAGGGCGCCGTCGGCGCGGAACCAGACGTACTTCACCGGATCCATGGGCTGCGGGTTATAGGGGTCCTTCTCGGTCACCGGGCGCACTTCGATCGGCTTGGGGCACAGCAGCTTCTCGCGCATGTGCTCGGGAATCAGGTGGGCGCGCTGGGTGGTGATCTCCAGCTCCGACGGCAGGTTTTCCGGCCCGACCACCTGGGGCATGCTGTTCTGGTGCTCGAAACCCTGCTCGTCGTACTGGAACGAGGCGCTGCAGGTGAAGATCGGGTTGCCTTTCTGGATCGCCGTCACTCGCCGGGTGCTGAAGCTGCCGCCGTCGCGCACCCGGTCCACCTGGTAGACCACCGGCAGCGCGGCATCCCCGGGGCGCAGGAAATAGCCGTGCATGGAGTGCACATGGCGCGCCTCCTCCACCGTCTGACTGGCCGCGGACAACGACTGGCCGAGCACCTGGCCGCCAAACAGCTGGCGAAAACCGAGGTCCTGGCTGCGACCGCGAAACAGGTTTTCTTCGATGGCTTCCAGGGTCAACAGATCGACCAGATCATCCAGCACATGACTCATTCAGACTCTCCTCACACAGAGCAAAACCGCGCAATCTCGGCTGCGGCGGTCAAATCAATTGGGGTCGCACCTCATCGGCACATTCTAAACGTGCGCGCTTGCTATCCATGCAAGGTTTCCAACCATTGTTCGCGGGTAATGCGGTACAGCACATGCTCGCGCAGCGGGTGATCGCCAGCGAGGTTCGGGTGTTCGAAGTCATCCTCGACGGCGTGATGCATACCAATGGCCTGCATGACCTTCTGCGACGGCAGATTGGTCCGGGTCGTGAACGCCACCACCTCCTCCAGCGCCAGACGATCGAAAGCGCAGCGCAGGGCGGCCCAGGCGGCCTCACTGGCGTAACCCAGGCCCCAGTGCTCGCGGGCCAGGCGCCAGCCGATCTCCACCGCCGGCGTGAAGGGCGCTTCGAAACCCACGACGCCCAGACCGGTAAAACCGATGAACTCACCGCTATCCTTACGCTCCAGGGCCCAGAGTCCGAAGCCATGTTCGGCGAAATGCCCACGCACCCGGCCGATCAGCGCCGCGCTTTCCAGACGACTCAAGGGCGCCGGAAAGTAGCGCATGACCTGCGGATCGGCACACATCGCCGCAAATGCCGGCAAATCATCGTCGCGCCATTGACGCAGCAGCAGGCGCGCGCTTTCGAGTTGCAGTATCGGCTCCATCAGTGCCCTCCGTTTCCGTGGGTGCAAGTCTACATCGCTGGTAGGATCCTTCACGGGTTCCTCTAAGAAAATGCCATGCCATTGCCATTGATCTATCACGACGACTACAGCCCCGAGTTCCCGGCGGAGCACCGCTTCCCCATGGACAAGTTCCGCCTGCTGCGCGATCACCTGGTGGCCAGCGGCCTGACCCGCGACGCCGACCTGCTGCGCCCCGAGCTGTGCCCGGCAGAAATCCTCGCCCTGGCCCACGACCCGGCCTATATCGAACGCTACATGAGCGGCGAGTTGTCCCGGGAGGACCAGCGGCGCCTTGGCCTGCCCTGGAGCGAAGCCTTGGCCCGGCGCACGGTGCGTGCGGTCGGCGGCTCCTTGCTGGCCGCCGAACAGGCACTGGAACATGGCCTGGCCTGCCACCTGGCCGGCGGCACCCACCACGCCCACTATGACTACCCGGCGGGGTTCTGCATCTTCAACGACCTGGCGGTGATCAGCCATTACCTGCTGGAAAGCGGGCGCGTGGGCCGGGTACTGATATTCGACTGCGATGTGCACCAGGGCGATGGCACCGCGCGGATCCTGCAACATACCCCCGACGCAGTGACCGTCTCGTTGCACTGTGAAAAGAACTTCCCCGCGCGCAAGGCCCAGAGCGACTGGGATATCCCGCTGCCCATGGGCATGGGCGACGCCGACTACCTGAACGTGGTGGACGACACGCTCAACTACCTGCTGCCCCTGTACCAGCCGGACCTGGTGTTGTACGACGCCGGGGTCGACGTGCATCAGGACGACGCCCTGGGCTACCTCAAACTCACCGATGCCGGCGTGGCCGAACGCGACGAACGGGTCATGCGCCACTGCCTGGGCCGCGACATCCCGGTGGTCGGCGTGATCGGCGGCGGCTACAGCAAGGACCGCCAGGCCCTGGCCCGGCGCCACGGCATTCTTCACCACAGTGCCCAGAAGGTCTGGGAATCGTCAGGGTGCTACTGACATCCACAGGCCTTACCCACATCCACTGTGGAACCGTTTGTGGATAAGCTGGGAGAAAGCCTCTGCAGCCCTTGTCCCACGGGGCCTCAAGGCCATCGCCTGTTTTTTGATCAGTGACATCAGATGGTCATACAGTTGTGAGCGGCTTACCCCCAATCCCTGTGGAGCCGCCTGTGGATAACCTGCGCGAAAGGCGCTACAGCCTTGGCTCCACAAGGCCTGCAGACCGATGCTCACTTTTTGAACAGCACGGCGCTCCGCTCACAAACCTCTTCGTCACGCCGTCTTGCCGGCAACAGTTTGAGCCAACGACCTGGTTCTTTCAGACGTCGAACTGGCGAAGACCTTGACGAGGCTATCGGACATTTCACCGAATACAGGTAAAATGTCCCGTTCAATGACGACAGATTCGGCGGCGACTGCGGTATGCAGCACTCAAGGGGAGAAGTTTTGACCGCATCATTCGCTGCAGCCTCTCGCTGCAAAAGCGGTATTGCCATGGCCGGCTTTGACGCCGATCTGCTTCTCATAGGCCCGTCCAACCTGCACTCGTGCACAGGTGGGAACAGCCAATCCGGCATTTGCCTCAATAACCGCGAACGACTGACAGCGGACGCCTGGTGCGCCAGGCCGATCAGGGCCACCGATTTATTCTCAGTGTGCCGCGCTGTCACCAACGGAGCTCACGCGAGGAGCCTTGCGAAAGACATGCTGGAGGCCGAGACCGCCTTATGCATCTAGTTCGAGGCAGACTTGGGTTTTAATAATTGTTTTTTACTTAATAAAATTAAAACTTCCAGCCCCACGACAACTTAAAGTTAAACACTTATTCAATATTAAGACGAAAGTCCAGTCGGAGTTTTAATTGATGTCAGACATCAAACAGGCAAGCATTGAAAAATTCAAGAGCAGAGAAGCTCTGATCGGTATTATCGGGCTTGGCTATGTCGGCTTGCCGTTGATGTTGCGCTACAACGCAATTGGTTTTCGCGTGCTGGGCATTGATGTCGACCAGAACAAGGTCAATCAGTTGAATGCCGGCCAAAGCTATATCGAGCACATTCCTGCCAGCAAGATTGCTGCAGCCCACGCCAGTGGCTTTGAAGCGACCGTGGACTTCAGCCGCGTCAGTGAGTGCGATGCGCTGATCCTGTGTGTCCCAACTCCGCTGAACAAGTATCGCGAGCCGGATATGAGCTTCGTGATCAACACTACTGACTCGCTGAAGCCCTATTTGCGCGCCGGTCAGGTGGTCTCACTGGAAAGCACTACCTATCCCGGGACCACCGAGGAAGAACTGCTGCCTCGCGTTGAAGAAAGCGGGCTCAAGGTCGGTGAAAATATCTTCCTGGTCTACTCCCCAGAACGCGAAGACCCGGGCAACCCCGACTTTGAAACACGCACCATCCCGAAAGTGGTTGGCGGCCATACCGCAAGCTGCCTGGAGGTAGGTGTTGCGCTGTACGAACAGGCCATCGACCGCGTAGTGCTGGTGAGTTCGACCAAGGCTGCGGAAATGACCAAGCTACTGGAAAACATTCACCGCGCGGTCAACATTGGCCTGGTCAATGAAATGAAAGTCGTCGCCGACCGCATGGGCATCGACATCTTCGAAGTTGTGGACGCTGCGGCCACCAAGCCCTTCGGTTTCACCGCCTATTACCCAGGCCCCGGCCTGGGCGGCCACTGCATCCCAATCGACCCCTTCTATCTGACCTGGAAGGCGCGGGAATATGGCCTGCATACCCGCTTCATCGAACTCTCCGGCGAAGTCAATCAGGCCATGCCCGAGTATGTTGTCAGCAAGCTCGTGGATGCTCTGAATGATGACTGCCGCGCTCTGAAGGGCAGCCGTATCCTTGTACTGGGCATCGCTTACAAGAAGAATGTCGATGACATGCGTGAGTCACCTTCCGTCGAGATCATGGAACTGATTGAAGCCAAGGGCGCCATCGTCGCCTACAGCGACCCTCACGTGCCTGTCTTCCCGAAGATGCGCGAACACCATTTCAACCTCTCCAGCGTGCCTTTGACTGCCGATACCCTGGCCGGCTTCGATGCTGTTGTTCTAGCCACTGACCACGACAAGTTTGACTATGAGTTGATCAAGTCCAGCGCCAAACTGATCATTGATAGCCGTGGTAAATACCGCCAGCCTGAAGCCCACATCATCAAGGCTTAATTTTTTCAGTCCTGGTCTATCCGAGACAATGTTATTTGGAGCGTTCTAGTGAAACGTTTTGCCCTGATTGGTGCAGCCGGCTACATAGCCCCACGCCATATGCGAGCTATCAAGGACACCGGTAATGAGCTGGTTTGTGCCTATGACATCAACGATTCGGTCGGCATCATCGACAGTCTCTCCCCGCAAAGCGAGTTCTTTACCGAGTTCGAACGTTTCTACGATTACGCCTGGCGCCTGAAGCGTGATCCAGCCAAGGCACTGGATATCGTGTCCGTCTGCTCTCCCAACTACTTGCACCATCCGCATATCACTTCGGCCCTGCGCATGGGCTGCGATGTCATCTGCGAGAAACCACTGGTTCCAACCATCGCCCTACTGGACGACCTGGCCCTGACCGAACGCGAGACCGGCAAGCGCCTCTGGAACATTCTCCAACTGCGCCATCACCAGGCGATCATTGACCTCAAAGAGAAAGTCCAGAACGAGAAGCGTACCCACAAGCATGAAGTCGAACTGACCTACATCACTTCCCGTGGTAACTGGTACATGGAGAGCTGGAAAGGCGACCAGCGCAAGTCATTCGGTGTAGCCACCAATATTGGTGTGCATTTCTACGACATGCTGCATTTCATTTTTGGCAAATTGCAGCGCAATGTCGTGCACCACAGCAGTGCTTACAAGGCTGCAGGGTATCTGGAATATGAGAACGCCCGAGTACGCTGGTTCTTGTCCATTGACCAGAATGATCTGCCTGATGCCGTCAAGGGAAAGAAGCCAACCTACCGTTCGATCACCGTTGATGGTCAGGAAATAGAGTTCTCCGAAGGTTTTACCGATCTGCACACCGTCAGCTACCAGGCAATCCTGGATGGCAAGGGTTACGGCATCGAGGACGCGCGGCACTGCGTCGAAACCGTAGAGGTTATCCGTTGTGCTACGCCAGTCACGTCGCAGGACGGCGAAGGGCATCCATTCCTCGCCAACCTGGCTCGCTGAGGTTCCCATGCCCTATCAAGCTCATCCCAGCGCCATTGTCGATGACGGCGCACAGATCGGCGAAGGCTCTCGCATCTGGCATTTCGTCCATGTCTGCGGCGGCGCGCGCATAGGCAAAGGGGTGTCGCTTGGGCAAAACGTCTTTGTCGGCAACAAGGTAGTGATTGGCGACCAGTGCAAGATCCAGAACAACGTGTCGGTGTACGACAACGTCACCTTGGAAGACGGCGTGTTCTGCGGGCCGAGCATGGTCTTCACCAATGTCTACAACCCCCGCTCCCTGATTGAACGCAAAAACCAGTACCGGGACACCCTGGTGAAAAAAGGCGCGACGCTGGGTGCCAACTGCACCGTCGTCTGTGGCGTGACCATTGGCGAGTTCGCCTTTATCGGCGCTGGCGCGGTGGTCAACAAAGATGTACCTGCGTACGCCCTGATGGTTGGGGTTCCGGCTCGGCAAATTGGCTGGATGAGCGAGTTCGGCGAGCAACTGGACTTGCCCGTGGAAGGCCAGGCCAGGGCTATCTGTGAACATACCGGGGCTCATTACAGCCTGCACGGGAAACTATTGAGCAAGGAGGAGAGCTGCGCATGATCGAATTTATCGACCTGAAAAGCCAACAGGCACTGATCAAAGAACAGATCGACGCAGGCATCCAGCGAGTCCTCTCTCACGGCCAATACATCCTCGGGCCTGAAGTTGCCGAGCTCGAGGAAAAGCTCGCCATATCAGTAGGGGCCAAGCACTGCATTACGTGCGCCAATGGTACCGATGCCCTGCAGATCGCCCTGATGGCGCTGGGCATTGCCCCCGGCGATGAAGTCATCACACCTGGTTTTACCTACATCGCCACCGCAGAAACGGTGGCCCTGCTAGGTGCCAAGCCGGTGTACGTGGATATCGACCCTCGCACCTACAATCTCGACCCAAAGCACCTGGAAGCGGCAATAACTCCACGAACCAAAGCCATTATCCCAGTCTCCCTGTATGGTCAGTGTGCGGACTTCGACACGATCAACAGTATCGCCGCCAAATACCATGTACCGGTGATTGAAGATGCCGCACAAAGCTTCGGTGCAAGCTATAAAGGCAAGCGCTCCTGCAATCTGACGAGCATCGCCTGCACAAGCTTTTTCCCAAGCAAACCCTTGGGCTGCTATGGCGATGGCGGCGCAATGTTCACCAATGACGATGACCTGGCGGTGATCCTCCGGCAAATCTCTCGTCATGGACAGGATCGTCGCTACCACCATGTCCGGGTTGGCGTAAACAGCCGCCTGGATACCCTGCAGGCAGCAATTCTGTTGGCCAAGCTGGAGCTTTTTGAAAAGGAAATCCTGCTGCGTCAACAAGTCGCCAACACTTACGAACAGTTGTTGACTGAGGCCGGTATCAAAACGATTCCCTACGTCGAGCCCCACAACACCAGTGTCTACGCGCAATACACCATCAGGGTAAAAGAGCGAGACACCGTACAGGCGAAGTTGAAGCAACAGGGCATTCCAACCGCCGTGCATTACCCGATTCCCCTGAACAAGCAACCGGCTGTCGCGGACAGTAGCGCCCGTTTGCCTCTGGGTGATGAAGTTGCAGAACAGGTAATGAGCCTGCCCATGCACCCCTACCTGACGATCGAAGATCAGGTAAGGATCGTTGAGTGCCTGGTAGCGGCTGGCGTTGCGAATCAATGAGCGACAGTAGAAAACTGGTGAGTAACACGGCCATTTACTTCGGGGCGAATATCCTGAATGCGGCCATACCATTTTTTCTCCTGCCCATTCTGACCCGGGTATTGAGCCCGGCGGACTACGGCACCATCGCCATGTTTGGCATTTGCTTGAGCATTATCAGTGCATTCACGGGCCTGAGCGTCCATGGAGCCATTGGGGTTCGTTACTTTCAGCTCAACAAGGAAGAGTTGGCCGAGTACGTAGTGACATGCATGGGGATCCTGGTCGTCAGTACAACGACCATCTTCCTTATAACCCTCGCCCTTCGGCCCTGGCTCGCACCGATCACTGGCCTGCCCATGGACTGGCTGTTGGTCGCCGTAGTGGTTTCAGGCTTTCAATTCCTCGGTAACATTCGCCTGTCTCTCTGGCAAGTTGCCGGTGAGGCGAAAAAATATGGTGCGTTTCAAGTCACGCAAAGCCTTCTGAACGCGGGCGGTTCACTCGTGCTCATACTTTTGGTCGGCATGGCGTGGGAAGGCCGGGTACTGGCACAAAGCATTGCCATAGCCCTGTTTGGCGTAATCGGATTGTTCTGGCTGTGGAAAGACGGCCTGCTGAGAAAACCCGTGGTGTGGCGAGCCCACTGCAGGGACGCGCTGAAGTTCGGTATTCCACTGATTCCGCATGTCATTGGCGGGCTGCTCATTGTCGCCACCGACCGGCTCATCATCGTCAAGTTGCTTGACGTGGGACAGGCAGGTCTTTACATGGTTGCCCTGCAGTTTGGACAAGTGATAGGCCTGGTTACCGAGTCCTTCAATAAGGTCTATGCACCCTGGCTGATGAAAAACCTGGCAAGCAAGGAAGAGATACCGCGCTCGCGCATTGTGGGCTTTTCTTATTTATACATGGTGTTCCTGCTCGTCATGGCCACCACCTTTGGCTTGCTCGCCCCATGGGTCATGAGCTTCGTGGTGGGCCACGAGTTCAAGGCCTCAAGCGAACTGGTGATCTACATTGCGATTGGCTTCGCCTTTGGTGGCTGCTACTACATGGTCACCAACTATGTCTTTTTCGAAAATAAAAATTCGATTCTGGCACTGATCACCCTGATCACTGGATTGATAAACATTCCACTGATGTACTTCCTGGTAGAACGTAACGGATTGGTAGGTGCAGCCCAAGCATTCATGCTGACTCAATGTTTCTCTTTCGTTGGCACATGGTGGCTTTCAAACAAAGTGCATCCAATGCCTTGGTTCAACTTCAAAGCTTAAAATAGGATTACAGTTCATGCTCACCGACCAGACCATTCTTATCACTGGTGGCACAGGCTCCTTCGGGAACACCTTCGTGCCGATGACCCTCGCCAAATACAATCCGAAGAAAGTCATCATTTTCTCTCGTGACGAAATGAAGCAGTGGGACATGGCGAAGAAGTTCGAAGGCGACCCTCGCGTGCGCTTCTTCATTGGCGACGTTCGCGACAAAGACCGTCTGTATCGCGCCCTTGATGGTGTGGACTATGTCGTTCACGCGGCTGCCACCAAGATTGTCCCGACGGCCGAGTACAACCCTTTCGAATGCGTGAAGACCAATATTAACGGCGCCATGAACCTGATCGATGCCTGCATTGATAAAGGCATCAAGCGCGTTGTCGCCCTGTCCACGGACAAAGCCAGCAGCCCGATCAATCTATACGGTGCCACCAAACTGGCTTCCGACAAGCTGTTCATCGCTGGGAACTCCTATTCCGGTGGGCACGAAACCCGCTTCTCCGTCGTTCGTTATGGCAATGTCATGGGTTCTCGCGGCTCGGTGATCCCGTTCTTCATGTCGATCAAGGATAAAGGCGTACTGCCAATCACCGATGAGCGCATGACTCGCTTCATGATCTCTCTTGAAGAAGGTGTGGAGTTGGTATGGCATGCCTTTGAGGATATGGAAGGCGGTGAAATCTACGTTAAGAAGATTCCATCCATGAAGGTCACCGACCTGGCTCGTGTCATTGCCCCAGATGCACAGCAGGAAGTAGTGGGTATCCGTCCTGGCGAGAAACTGCACGAGCAGATGATCAGCGTCGAGGATGCTTACTACACCTACGAGTACCCGGAGCACTTCAAGATTCTGCCAACAATCAACAACTGGTCGACCTGTGAAGAGCGCATCAAGGACGGTCATAAAGTCCCCGAAGGCTTTGTCTATGCCAGTGACAGCAACAGCCAGTGGATGACCGGTGAAGCGCTGCAGGCATGGATAGATCTCAATCGCGAAAAAATCGGGAGTATCTGATCCATGATCCCCTACGGCCGCCAAGACATTACCCAAGCAGACATTGATTCGGTAGTGGAGGTATTGCAGTCCGACTTTCTCACTCAAGGCCCTATGGTGCCGCGTTTTGAGCAAGCGGTAGCAGCACATGTTGGTGCTGAGCATGCTCTGGCGCTGAACAGCGCGACATCTGCGCTGCACATCGCCTGCTTGGCGCTGGGAGTAGGCCCTGGAGATTGGCTCTGGACCACTCCAATCACCTTTGTCGCCTCGGCAAACTGCGCGCTGTACTGCGGCGCCCAGGTGGACTTCGTAGACATCGACCCCGTCACCTACAACCTCTGTCCACGGGCATTGGAGCTCAAGTTGGAGCAGGCGGAGCGCGCAGGAAAACTGCCTAAAGTGGTGGTTCCCGTCCACCTTTGTGGCCAGCCCTGCGATATGCAGGCCATCCATGCGCTAGCCAAGCGTTATGGATTCAAGGTCATCGAAGATGCATCGCATGCCATCGGCGGAAAGTATCAGAACGAGTTCATCGGTAACTGCCGATTTAGCGACATCACGATATTCAGCTTTCACCCGGTCAAGATCATCACCACTGCTGAAGGCGGTATGGCCCTGACCAATAACGGGGAGTTGGCCGAAAAGATGGCGCTGTTGCGCAGCCATGGTATTACCCGTGATCCGGCCCAGATGACTCATGAATCTGATGGCCCTTGGTACTACCAGCAGATCGCTCTTGGCTACAACTACCGTATGACCGAGTTGCAAGCGGCTCTGGGCGTTAGCCAGGTTCAGCGCCTCGACCAATACGTGGCCCGACGTCACGCATTGGCCCGACGCTATGATCAATTGCTGACTGAACTGCCGGTGACTACGCCTTGGCAGCATCCAGACAGTTATTCCGGCCTGCACCTGTATGTAATTCGCCTGCAGCTCGAGAAGATCGACAAGACACATGCCCAGGTATTTGAATCCCTGCGCGAGCAAGGCATTGGCGTGAATGTGCACTACATCCCGGTGTCCACCCAGCCTTACTATCGGCAGATGGGTATCAAGCCTGAAGATTACCCGGAAGCACAGGGCTATTACCGCGAAGCCATCAGCCTGCCGATGTTTCAGACGATGACTGAGCAGCAGCAGGATCAGGTTGTGCTCGCACTGCGCAAGGCTCTCTCGGCATGAACGTCGCAATCATCCCTGCTCGCGGTGGCAGCAAGCGTATTTCACGCAAGAACATCAAAGAGTTCTGCGGCAAGCCGATGATTGCCTGGAGCATCGAGGCAGCGTTAAAAAGTGGCTGCTTTGAACAGGTCATCGTCTCTACGGACGACGCCGAAATAGCTGAAGTTGCTGTTCAGCATGGGGCTAGCGTACCGTTCATGCGGCCAGCGGAGCTATCCGATGATCATACGGGCACTACCCCCGTAGTGCGTCACGCCATTGAATGGTTAAACCTTCAAGGTTCTAACCCTCAATATGTTTGCTGCCTTTATGCCACCGCCCCTCTTATCGACAGCCAGGACATCCTCAAGGGGTTGAATGCGCTGGATAAAGAAGGAGGGGATTACGCTTTTTCGGTCACCAGCTACGCATTTCCAATCCAGCGCGCCATCCGCATAAATGAGGATGGTCGCGTTGATATGTTTAACCCCGAGTACTTCGCTGTCCGCTCTCAAGACCTTGAACATGCCTACCATGATGCCGGCCAATTTTATTGGGGAACATCCGCCGCATGGCTGGAGAATCGGGTCATCTTTGGCAAAAGATCGCTACCGATCATACTGCCGCGGCATCGCGTTCAAGATATCGACACGCTAGAAGACTGGGAAATGGCTGAATATCTTTTCAAGGCCGTGCGGCTTCGGGATAGCAGCCTGTAAATTTGTTTTTCGAGAGGACGTTAAAAGATGCTGACTTATTGCAAGCGCTGCGTAATGCCAGACACCAAACCTGATCTCTATATCGATGATGAGGGTATCTGCAGTGCCTGCCGCAGCTATGAACAACGAAACGAAGTCGACTGGGACCAGCGCAAGAAAGAACTGGCGGTCATTCTCGACAAGTACAAGAACAAGACCGGTGACAACTGGGATTGCATTGTTCCTGTCAGTGGTGGGAAAGACAGCACCTACCAGGTAATACGCATGCTGCAGCTGGGTTTGAACCCCCTGTGCGTAACCTCGACGACTTGCGACCTTTCTGACATTGGCCGCAAGAACATCGAAAACCTGAAACACCTCGGTGTTGACTACGTAGAGATGTCCCCCAACCCACGGATCCGCGCAAAGCTGAACCGAATCGGCCTGACCCAGGTGGGCGACATTGCCTGGCCCGAGCACGTAGGGATCTTTACCATCCCGGTCCGAGCCGCCGTTCAGTTCAACATCCCGCTGATCGTATGGGGAGAGAACTCGCAAAACGAATATGGCGGCCCCGCAGCTGCGGCCAGCAATAACGTCCTCAACCGTCGCTGGCTGGAAGAGTTCGGTGGCCTGCTGGGCATGCGTGTTTCCGATCTCATCGGCACCGATGGCATCGAAGCCAAGCACTTGATCTCGTACACCTACCCCAGTGACGAAGATCTGACCCGTGTGGGCGTTACCGGCCTGTTCCTTGGCCACTACATTCCGTGGGATGGCCTGTCCAACTCGCTGATCGCCCAGGCACATGGTTTTCATACCTATGAAAAAGTGGCCGAAGGATCCATGGTCAACTATGAAAACCTGGACAACCACCAACACGGCATTCACGACTACTTCAAGTTCCTCAAGTTTGGTTTCAGTCGCGCTACCGACCACGCCTGCCTGCACATTCGCCGCGACCGCCTGACCCGCCAGGATGGCATGGACATCGTCAAGAACCTCGACGGCAAGTTCCCATGGGAGTACCTGGGGAAAAGCCTCGAAGATATCTTGCGTCCACTGGACATGACCGTGGACGAGTTCATCAGCCTGTGCGACAAGTTCACCAACAAAAAAATCTTTAAACGCGACGCAAAAGGTGCGCTGATTAAAGATAAAGATGGCAACCTCACCAAGGTCAACTACGACAACATATGAAGATCGGTATTATTGATTATGGGGTCGGCAACCTCGGATCGGTGATGCGCGCCATTGAAGCTCTGCGCGTTACACCGGTTCTGGTGGATCGCGCCACTGACATGCACACGGTCGATCGGCTCCTTCTGCCAGGCGTCGGCAATTTTGCCGATTGCGCACAGCTCCTGCACCAAGGGGGTTGGGTCGACGCTTTGCATGAGGAAGTTCAACACCGCGGCAAACACCTGCTAGGAGTTTGCGTCGGCATGCAACTTCTTGCCACCACCAGCATGGAAGGCGCGCAAAGTGATGGCCAGGGGACAACTCCCGGGTTGAACCTGATACCCGGCAAGGTCGAACATCTTAGTTCACTGGGCTGTACCCTGCGCGTGCCTCATAGTGGCTGGAACAATGTTTCGGCCTGCGCTGCAGAACGTGAACTGTTCGATGGCATACCTGATGGCACGGACTTTTACTTCGTGCATAGCTATGCATTCACGCCAGAAGACAGCGCCGATATTCTGGCTGTTACCGATTATGGTGTTCCGGTTGTCGCCGCCGTCAGACGTGGACGCGTCTGGGGTACACAATTCCACCCAGAAAAAAGCTCCAGGGCCGGGTTTCGGTTGCTGCGAAACTTTGTAGAGGCACCAGAATGCTGAAGGTTCGCGTAATTCCAACCCTGCTGTGGAAACAACTTGGCTTGGTAAAAGGCATCGGTTTTGACAGCTGGCGAAGGGTGGGATCCGTCATGCCCGCCATCAAAGTCTATAACCAGCGCGAAGTTGATGAACTCATCCTGGTGGACATCGTGGCGCACAAGTCAGATGAAGATCTGGATTTCGAGTCTGTCGATGATTTTGGCCAAGAGTGTTTCGTTCCATTGACCGTGGGTGGCGGTATTACCCATATCAACCAGGTCCAGCGACTGCTCCGTGCCGGTGCGGACAAGGTCAGCATCAACACAGCGGCCTATACCAACCCGGAGCTGCTGACTGAGATTGCCAAGCGCCATGGTGCACAGTCCGTCGTGGCAAGCATCGACGTGCGCAATGAGCCGGACGGTAGTGGCTGGCAATGCTTCAGCCATGCGGGAAAACAGGCTACTGGCCGTAAAGTGGCTGACTGGGCGCGCGAGGTGGAAGCCAGAGGCGCCGGTGAAATCCTGATTACATCGATCGATCGGGACGGTACTCAATTGGGGTATGACCTGGCGTTGATCGAGGCCGTGGTCAGGGCGGTCAACATTCCGGTCATCGCTTCGGGTGGCGCGGGCAACTACCAGCACATGGTAGAGGCTGTAACTCAGGCCGGCGCTTCGGCAGTGGCCGCAGCCAGCATGTTCCATTTCACCGAACAGACACCTGCTGGTGCGAAAAACGCCCTGGCCGCGGCGGGTGTGCCCATTCGCAAGCCGTACCTTGATTCGGCTGGGTCTCGATGATCGAGCGCGTTGCGTTTCGTGTCGATGCCTCGGTGAACATCGGCATTGGCCATGTGATGCGCTGTCTCACATTGGCCGATGCCCTGTCCATGGGCATGGTTGAGTGTCACTTCATCTGTCGTGGCACGCCCGAGAGCGTGTCGGCACTGATTGCGGACAAGGGACACCATGTTCATGCGCTCCCCGCCCTCACCAAGGGTTCGGTGCAGGCGCCTGCTTCGAGCGTATTCAAGGAACATGGACCGCAGCTTGCCCATTGCCAATGGCTGGAAGTTTCCCAGCAACAAGATGCCGATGAGTCGGTAGTTATTCTGCGAGAGTTGCAGCCTGACTGGTTGATCGTCGACCACTACGCTCTAGATGCTCGCTGGGAACAGGCCGTCAGACCACTGTGCGGCAAACTGATGGTCATTGATGACCTCGCCGACCGCGCGCATTGCTGTGACCTGCTACTGGATCAGAACCTGGGACGCCAGGCCGCAGACTACCGTGCTTGGGTGCTACCTCACTGTGAAGTGCTCGCGGGTTCGAAATATGCGTTGCTGCGACCAGATTTCGCACAACTACGCGACTACAGCATCGAGCGTCGGGCCACCCCACGGCTTGGACAATTGCTGATCAGCATGGGCGGAGTCGACAAGGACAATGTCACCGGTCGGGTACTGGATGCCCTGAAAAACTGCGCCCTCCCAGACGACTGCCGCATCTGGACAGTGATGGGCGCTGCGGCCCCATGGCTAGATAGCGTAAGGGAGCAATGTGCGAGGATGCCGGTGCCGACCGAAGTGTTGGTCAATATCAGCGACATGGCACAACGAATGGCGGACAGCGATCTGGCGATAGGTGCCGCAGGTGGCACGTCCTGGGAGCGTTGCTGCATGGGACTCCCCACCTTGACGGTGGTTATTGCCGAGAATCAATGGCCTGGGGCCCGCGCCCTGGCCAATGCCGGTGCCGGGGAGCTGCTGGGAACCGTGGAGCAGATCGCCGACCGCCTGCCTGTTGCCCTGGCCAACCTGCAGCAGGACTCCAGACTGGTGCAGATGATCGGAGCAGCCATTGGCGTTACCGACGGTTGCGGTGCACGTTATGTCGTAGGAAGACTGGAGCAGCTCGCTAAATGACCAGAGAACGCAACAGCCAATGCCTGGTACGCAGGATGACGGGCGACGACATCGATCAAGTGCTCGCCTGGCGCAACCACGAAGAGGTGCGCAGCTACATGCACACCCAGCATGAGATCACCCGTGCCGAACACGCTCGCTGGTTCGAGCAGGCATCAGCGGACCCCCGCCGCGCGCTGCTGATATTCGAAAGCCAAGGCGCCGCACTTGGCTATGTGAACTTCCACCAGACGACACAAGGCCGTACCGCTGACTGGGGGTTCTATGCCGCACCGCAAGCTCCGAAAGGCACAGGCCGCACGATGGGCCAGGCGGCTTTGCGCTATGGGTTTACAGAGTTGAACCTGCACAAGGTCTGTGGACAGGTGCTGGCTTACAATGAGCGCTCATTACGGATGCATCGCAGCCTTGGTTTTCAACAGGAAGGTGTCCTGCGCGAGCAACATTTCGATGGCCAGAGCTATCACGACACTGTGTGTTTTGGCCTCCTCGCCGCTGAATGGCAACCAAATACTTGAGAGACACCGACGTTATGTCAAACAATTACAGTATCAACATTGCCGGTCGCCGCATTGCTCAGGACGCGCCTCCATACATCATCGCCGAGCTTTCCGCGAACCATAACGGGAAGCTGGAAACTGCGCTGAAAATCATTGAAGAGGCCAAGAAAGCAGGCGCTGACGCCATCAAGTTGCAGACCTATACCGCCGACACCATCACCTTGAACTGCGACTCCGAGGAGTTTCAGATACGGGGAGGTCTCTGGGATGGCAAAACCCTCTATCAGCTTTATCAAGAAGCCCATATGCCATGGGCCTGGCATTCGCCGCTGTTCAAGCATGCTGAAAAACTGGGCATTACCATTTTCAGCTCGCCATTTGATAACACCGCTGTAGACATGTTGGAAGATCTCAATGCCCCGGCCTACAAGATCGCCTCTTTCGAAGCCGTGGATCTGCCCCTGATCAAATATGTCGCAAGCACCGGCAAGCCCATGATCATTTCCACCGGCATGGCTGACGCCGAGGAAATCCAGGAGGCCATAGATACCGCAAAATCCGCCGGCTGCAAGGAACTGGCAATTCTTCACTGTGTAAGTGGCTACCCTGCGCCGGCCAGTGATTACAACTTGCGTACCATTCCTGAAATGATTCAGCGATTTGGATTGGTCACCGGCCTTTCCGACCATACACTGGACAACACCACAGCCATTACCAGTGTTGCCCTGGGCGCTTCGATCATCGAGAAACACTTCACTCTCAATCGAAGTGGTGGCGGCCCTGATGACAGTTTTTCGCTGGAACCTGCCGAACTGGCCGAGCTCTGCCGTAACAGCAAGACGGCATGGTCGGCCATGGGCAAGGTCGACTACGCACGCAAGTCGAGTGAACAAGGCAACGCAAAATTCCGCCGCTCCTTGTACTTTGTACAAGACTTGAAAGCCGGAGAATTGATTACCCCGGACGCGATACGCAGCGTACGCCCGAGCTATGGACTTCCACCCAAGTGCTATGACCTGGTCATTGGAAAGCGAGTGACTAGAGACATAACCGCCAATACAGCTGTCAGTTTCGAAGTAATTGCGGAG
Organism: Pseudomonas sp. JV245A; assembly: GCF_032424515.1. Lineage (NCBI taxonomy): Bacteria > Pseudomonadati > Pseudomonadota > Gammaproteobacteria > Pseudomonadales > Pseudomonadaceae > Pseudomonas > Pseudomonas sp. JV245A. The sequence continues at coordinate 71,023 of NZ_VYKE01000003.1, read as the reverse complement.
TAACGCCGGGTGGGGGAGTTAGAAAGCAATCTTGCACTTGCTGTCAGTGAAAGAAATTTTCTTGACGTATTGTGCACGCTTGAAAAAAAATATGATGTTTCGTCACTGCGCTATAAGGGCACGCAATACTGGCCCTTGCTGCGGATGATGCTCGGTTTTGAGAATGATCCACTGGTTCCGCCCGCCCAGGAAAAAGCCGGAATCAAAGATCGGTTTAGAAAATACCTATACGCGCTTAGTTCGTTTTTTGAGAGTTTCATTGACCCGAAGAGCAACCTGGGTCGAATTGGACCATCTGATGTCTACTATCTGACGCACTCGACCTGCCGCAGCTTGAAAATTAAGGGCAAGTACTTCGACGCATTCTTTTCCCCTTTGAGGCATTGGTGTGAGGCGGCGAACAACCAAATCAGCTTCTACGCCGAAGAGTTTGTCCCTGGCGCTGAGTACCGCACTCCGAGGTCGGAAAAGACAGCCTATATACAAAAATATCTGACGTTAATTTCTCTTCTAGGTGGATCCCGAAGCAAATCCACAAAACTGGAAGAGAGTGATATTGCGCTGATTGAGAACCTGAAGAGCGAGATTGAGTTGCAAGGCTTCACCGCCCGCTCAATCAACTTTCCTGCGATCCAGAAAGCCCTTACACAGCTAGATTTGCATAAAGAGCGTTTTTCAAAAGTCCTGAAATCCACACAGCCGAATATTGTACTGGTCGTCACTTACTACAACATTCTCGGCTTTTCCTTGATGGCGGCGGCCAATGCACTTGGCATAAAGACCATTGATCTGCAGCACGGCGTGCAAGGTCCCGGGCATTTTGCATATGGAAATTGGGGCCGGGTTCCTGAGGGTGGTTGGGACATGCTGCCTCGATTATTCTGGAACTGGACGGCTGAGGATGTAGTCAATGTGAACTCATGGGGAGGCCAGGCTCACACAGGGATATTGGGAGGGCGAATCTTCAGCCAGTACTTGAGCGAGGTGGATGTTGAGTTCTCCGAATATAAAACGTTGACATCTCGCATCAAGAACTCCGGCTGTGAACGAGTCACTCTGATCACCTTGCAGCCCATAGAGTGCGAGGATTTCCTTCAAGCCCTGCTCGACGCGATGCAGAGCCCTGAATGCGAATCCGTATTCTGGTTGTTTCGGCTACACCCGGCAATGATGGACAAACAGGATATCTATTCAGCTCGATTCAAAAACAAGTGCAGCGACTTGGATTTATGCTCCAACCTACCTATCGATTACGTTTTGAAGCTGGCTGATCTACATGTCACCCTCAACTCTTCAGTTACTATCGAAGCCGCACTTGAAGGCGTCCCTACACTGCTTGATCACAACTGTAGTTACTACATGGAGTGGCAAAACCTGGGGATTGCACAACGCAGAGAAGAAGGACAAGCATGGGCTGTAGCAATTGCAAACCATTTGAACAACGGTAATCGATTCCTTAAAGCCCAGGACAAGCCTTCTGCAAAAAAAATGATTCTCGAGCTGACCTCAAACTGAATCTGCATGCTCAATTTTTAGTGGCTAACTACTATGAACAACCCCAAAGACTATTGGCAAGACAAAACCAATAGCGGACATCGCTTCTCCAGCACCGAATACTTCAGGAAGAAGGCACTTGAATGTGCGCAGGTCATGGAGGAGTTCGGTTCCACAGGCGAAATCATCGACCTGGGCTGCGGCGCAGGAGAGTTGCTGGAGCAACTCATACCCTTGGCAAGAATTTCCAAGGGAATTGATTACTCCCCCTCCATGATCGAATCTGCCAAGCAGCGCCTCAAGGACATCGATATCGATCTGGATGTGGCTGACATCTTCGAGATCCTTCCCCAGTCCAGCTTCCCAACCTGGACCACGACCGAAGCCTTGAACCAGTACTTGAACCCAACAGAAATGGCTAGGGTCATCGGACTCTTTGCACGCAATGAACAGGCTCATGCTTTCTACTTGTTCGACTGCGTGGATCCGATCCGCTACATGACACTGGGCATGGGATCCTACTACTCGACACAACCAGAATCTGCGCTGAATGGGCTGACAGCTCGAACCAAGTCGATTGCCAGAGACCTGATATCCTGCGCGAAACTGGCCAGCTTCAGGTTAGGCCGGCAACAGTGGATCAAGTGGAAAGACCAAGGTATGGGATTCGCCTACACCCCTTACTTCTGGTTCGAGACATGCAAGAAGCTGAACCTTGAAATAAACTTCATCAGTTCAAAGTACTATGAGTACCGTTATCACGCAATCATACGTAAACTCCCAAGAGCTGATAGTAGAGCGCAAAACTTTTAACTGAGCAAATTCGCTCTTCACTCCACGTCAAAAAGCATTGAAATATACCGTATCGAGGCAAGTACTTTAAAAAGCAAATCAAATGTACTTTCCACAACTAAATTCAAACTGATGGCTTTCTGTATGCAGCAAAAAAAGAAACTCTACAGGGATGCTTGCATAGCAGAAAAAACAATCCCTATATTCAGTCAGGCCTGGTGGCTCGATGCTACGGCGGGCGCAGAAAACTGGGATGTAGCTGTCGTTGAAAAAGGCGGCAAGCTCATGGCTGCCTTGCCTTACCTGACTAAAAGGCAGCGCTGGTCCACGTTGCTGACCCAACCTTCTCTGACTCAGTTCCTCGGCCCATGGCTGCGGGAGAGTAATGCGAAATATGCGAAGGCTCTGGGGCAGCAAAAGGACCTGATGGAAGCTTTGATCGATCAGCTTCCCAAGTTCGATCAGTACAGCCAGAACTGGCATTACCAACAACAGAACTGGCTGCCCTTCTTCTGGCGAGGGTTCAAACAGACCACACGCTACACCTACGTCCTGCCTGAACTGACGAATGAGGAAGCGCTGTGGCAAGAGGTCCAAGCCAACATTCGAACCGACATACGCAAAGCCAGCGACCGCTTCAATGTACGAGTTCGCGACGACCTCGGCATCAAGGACTTTCTGGCCCTCAATCGCCTGGTCTTCACTCGTCAGGGGATGCCGCTTCCCTATTCCGAGAGTTTTGTCGAAAACCTCGACAAAGCATGTGTTGCACACAGCTCACGCAAGATATTCATCGCAGAAGACCCGCAGGGGCAACGGCATGCTGCTGTCTATTTGATTTGGGACGAAAACAGCGCCTACTACCTGATGGGCGGCGGCGATCCTGAACTACGCAACAGCGGAGCCACCAGCCTGTGCATGTGGGAAGCGATCAAGTTCGCCTCGACCGTGACTAAGCGCTTCGACTTTGAGGGTTCGATGATAGAACCGGTTGAACGCTTTTTCAGAGCCTTCGGTGCAATACAGACGCCCTATTTCGCGGTGACAAAAACACCCTCCAGAATGATTAGAACAGTACAATTCCTCAAAGAACTGAAAGTAGGGAAGTAACGATGCAAAGTGCATGGCCGAACCAATCCATTTTCAGCTGGCTCCAACAGGTTCTGGCTGAACGTTTTGGCCATACCTTTTCTATCAGTTCTACTGAGTCCGACACACTCTGGCTGAGCTATCAGGAAAGCCCCGTACAGATACTACTGTCGATTGACCCTATCAGCTTCAATAAAGCCAATTCAGATTTGCCTTTCACAACATGGGATGCAACTGGAGATGGGTGGGCCTCACTCCTGGACCGCCCGTTACCCGCGCCAGGGGCCAGTACTCTATCGTCGCCATTGATCGAGCCCATACAAAACGGCTACCGCATCAACTATGACATCCTCGGGCTGACTTACTGGATGCTCTCACGCCTGGAGGAAACCAATCGCACGAACTTGGATACCCACCAGCGTTTTGCGGCAACTTCTTCCCACGCCTTCAAGCACGGTTATCTTGAGCGCCCCGTGGTAGATGAGTGGCTGGGCATTCTTGGGCAAGTCATACAAAAAGCCTGGCCCAATTTACAGCTCAAGCAGCAGCAGTCCGGCATGAAAGTCTCCCATGACGTCGATATGCCTAGTCAGTATGGATTTCGCTCGCCAGTAGGCATTGCTCGAGGGATGGTGGCGGACGCACTGAAACGCCGAAACTTCAAAGGGGTGTTTCTGGCACCCTGGATACGCTTCAATAGCCAGACGTCACTGCATCCCGCCGACCCTGCAAACACTTTCAACTGGATCATGGATGTGTCGGAGCGCTATGGACTGGTCAGTGCTTTCTACTTCATCTGCGGCAGAACTGATCGCGCTAAAGACGCCGACTATGAACCCGAGCATCCAGCTATTCGAGCCTTGATGCACGATATCCACAGGCGCGGCCACGAGATAGGCCTACACCCCAGCTATAACTCTTTTCAGAATCCGCAACAGATTCAAGCCGAGGCTCAGCGCCTGAGAAGAACATGTGAGGAAGAGAATATCCGGCAAACCGTCTGGGGTGGCCGAATGCACTATCTGCGATGGGAGCATCCCACTACAATGCGCGCCTGGGACGCAGCGGGTCTAACTTACGACAGCACCCTGGGTTACGCTGACTACGTCGGTTTTCGTTGCGGAACCTGCCACGAGTACCCGGCTTATGATCCAGTCGAAGGCAAACAGTTGAATTTGCGTATACGCCCATTGATTGCCATGGAGTCAACCGTCACGGCGCCACACTATATGGGCTTGGGCGTAGGCGAAGCGGCGTTGAAAAAGTTTCAAGACCTGAAAGAGACCTGTCTTGCGGTAGGTGGATGCTTCACCCTGCTGTGGCATAACTCACAGTTCGACAGTGAAGCAGAACGAGAGTTATACAAGGCTGTCGTTAGTTATAAACAAACGCCACTGCCTTGCCAAAGCAACTCTTAAAATCAAAATCGATTCACTTCGAAGTACACCGTTAGATTGAGGGCTCACATGCATCTGGTTTCATATTTAATCCCCTTGTACAACAAGGAGGAGTATATAGTCGAAGCAATTGAGTCAGTCTTGAAGGAAGCCAGCGAAGATCTGGACGTTGAAGTCTGCCTCGTCGATGACGGTTCGACCGATTCCTCACTGTCTGTGGTGCACTCGCGATTTGCTGAAAACCCAAAGATCAAGATACATGCATTCTCGCAAAACAAGGGCAAGAATGCGGCCTTCAACAGTGCCTTTGAAATGGCTGAAGGCGATTTCATCTGCCTGCTCGGCGCAGACGACTTTTTAGTTCCAGGAAGGACCAGAAGGCTCTTGGATGAAGCCCTGGCGACCGAAAAGTCGGTTTACGGCGGCCTGTTCCGCTATGACAACGACGCTAAGGCCGTTATCGGAACAGCATTACCTGCCCAGCCCAACTACTTGAAAAACCTATTAGGAAGCAGCCTATCCGGAGGCTGTGCCATGCTGTGGAAAACAGACGCCAAGAGCATCTTCCCACTGCCTGAACATATCAAGTTTGAAGATTGGTGGATCTCCTTCTTCCTGCTTAAAGACAACAGGGTCGCCGTGGTCACTGAACCGGTTCTGTACTACAGGCTACATGCGGGAAATGACTGCGGGACGGTTGTTCCCACGCAGGACTCGGTCGCCAGAGACTACGCGCGGCATTATGACTTTTTCTCGGCCATAAAACCTTACATCAAGGGGTTCTGGCCAAATGCCTACTTCAGGAAGTCCATTGCCTTGAGGGATGCCTTCTTTGGCAGGGGAAAACTGAAATATTTCTTTTACTTTCCGATAGATGCGGCATGGCTGAAAACCGTGTCCTTCATGGTTTTTGGTACATCTTTCGTCTATCGGGTAAAAAGCCGGATGGATCGTCGACGTAACACGGCGGTGGACCAATGATCAGTGTTGTTATGGGCGTCAGCAGATTCGACGAGTTTGTTCCTTTGGCCGTCGACAGTGTTCTCTCTCAGACATTTTCCGATTTCGAGCTGATCATCGTCGCCAATGGCCCCTCTAGTGATGAGGTTGAATCCCGCCTCAGCGAGCTCTACAGCAGTGAACCGCGCTTGCGAGTGATCAAGAGCAGGATCCCACAATTGGCCTGCGCGCTGAACATCGGGCTCGACGCAGCCAAGTTCGACTATGTTGCGAGAATGGATGCGGATGATGTCTGCTGGCCCGATCGCCTGGAAAAACAGTTTGCCTACATGCAAGCCAACAATCTGGACTTCGTAGGCTGCGACCTAAGGCTCATTGATCCCAAAGGTGCCGTACTGGGGACCAGGATTTACCCCAAGGGCGCCCGAATAGACAAGATGCTCCGGTATAAAAACTGCTTTGCGCATAACACCATCATTTATCGAAAAGAGTTGATTATCAAAGCCGGCGGATATAACGCTGGCTTCAACTCTGAAGACTATGACCTGTGGCTAAGACTCAAGCGGTTTGGCGTCAAGTGGGCAAACATGGATGAAGTGCTACTTGATTACAGAATACACAGCGGTGCCTCACAAAGAAAACTGCTGGGATATGCCGAAGCGACAGGGTTGGCTGCGCGGGAATTCGTCTTGAATAAAAGCATTAAAAACCTATTGGCGGTGCTGTATCATTTTTCAAAGTCAATCATCAGGTCCAGATAATACTGCGATCGCACTGTCAGCATTCACTTGAAGTAGGATCAAAACTATGCGGTTCTTAATAACTGGCGGCGCAGGTTATATTGGTTCACACACCTTGCTGGAGTTGCTCCAGGCCGGCCACCAAGCCGTGGTCCTGGACAACTTGTGCAACAGCTCCATGTCATCGCTACAGCGCGTGCAGCAAATAACCGGAGGTACACCGGTATTTATCCAGGGCGATGTTTGCGATCGGGCCACCCTTGACCGCATTTTTGCCGAACATGAGATTGACGTGGTGTTGCACTTTGCTGGCCTGAAAGCCGTCGGAGAAAGTGTAAAACAGCCGTTGTCCTACTATCAGAACAACCTCAGTGGCAGCATCACCCTGTGCCAGGCCATGGCAGCCGCAGGTGTATACCGCCTGGTGTTCAGTTCTTCCGCCACCGTGTACGGCGATCCGGTGCAGATACCGATTGTCGAGAGCTGCCCACTGGGAACACCCACCAACCCCTATGGCTGTTCCAAGTTAATGGTGGAAAAAGTCTTGCAGGACATGGCGACCGCCGATCCACGCTGGTCAGTTGCGCTGCTGCGTTACTTCAATCCGGTGGGCGCGCATCATAGTGGCCTGCTAGGCGAGGACCCAAATGGCCCGCCGGAGAACCTGTTGCCCTACATCAGCCGTGTCGCCGTGGGAAAACTCGAAAGGCTCTCCATCTATGGCAACGACTATCCGACGCACGATGGCACCGGTGTTCGGGATTACATCCATGTCGTTGATCTTGCCAAAGGGCATCTAGCCGCCGTGGACTACATTTCCCAACACTCCGGCATAAACGCCTGGAACCTGGGGACGGGTGTGGGTTACTCAGTACTGGAGATGATCCGGGCATTCGAAGCGGCCTCTGGCTGCAGCATTCCCTACACCCTCTCCCCCCGTCGGCAGGGCGACATTGCGCAATGCTGGTCAGATCCGTCCAAGGCACTTCACGATCTGGGCTGGAAGGCAGAACTCGGTTTGAAAGAGATGATGGAAGATACGTGGCGCTGGCAGTCGAACAATCCAGATGGATACAGGTAGTTTCAAATGAAGATTGCGCTGGTCGGAACGACTGCTGCGTGCGTTTACGGATTTCGTGCAGATCTGATCAAGGCCCTGGTTGCTGCCGGCCATGAAGTCTATGCATTGGCATTGGATTACGACGAAAAGAGCCGGGAAAAGGTCCAGAAACTTGGAGCCCTTACTGTCGACTACAGCTTCAGCCGCACTGGCTTGAACCCGTTTTCCGATATTGCCAACACCCTCAAACTGGCAAAGATCCTCAAGCAGATAAAACCGGAACTGGTGTTCTCCTATTTTTCCAAGCCGGTGATATTCGGGACCTTTGCCGCAGTGCTGGCTGGCGTCAAACGCCGGGTCGGCATGCTTGAGGGGCTAGGGTATGTCTTTACCGACACACCCTCTGGAACCGGCTACAAACTGAGGGTACTAAGGCAAGTCCAGGCACTTCTTTATCGCCTGTCTTTTCCCTTTCTCGAGAGGATTATTTTCCTCAACCCGGATGATCCGGTCGACCTGATAGACAAGTACCGCATCACTGTAAAAAGAGTTGATGTGCTGGGCGCCATAGGCCTGAATCTTCAAGACTACCCCTACTCTCCCACCGTCGCTAAAGCACCCATTTCCTTTCTGTTTATCGGCAGGTTGCTTGCGGAAAAAGGCGTGAACGAATATGTGGCAGCGGCTCGACTGGTAAAGGAGCGCTACCCGCAGACTCGGTTCGTGATGCTGGGCGGGCTGGACGAAGAAAACCCCGGCGGCCTATCGGCGGCGACGCTCAAACAACTGGTCGAAGATGGGCTGGTGGTACACCCTGGACATGTCTCCAATGTCGTGGACTGGATTATCGAATCCGACGTGTTCGTCTTGCCGTCCTACTATCGAGAAGGTGTTCCTCGAAGTACGCAAGAAGCGATGGCCGTGGGGAGAGCCGTAATCACGACAGATGGGCCAGGCTGCCGTGAAACGGTGGTCGATGGCGTAAATGGCTTTCTAGTGCCACGTTGGTCGGCGCAAAAGCTCGCAGAAAAGATGCTCTTCATCATCGAGCACCCCGAACGCCTGGAAAAAATGGGCCAGGAAAGCTATCGCATGGCCCAGGAAAAGTTCGATGCGCAAGAGGTCAATCAGCGACTGTTGAACCTGTTGAATATCTGATGATGAATCCGACGGCATGCACTCCATGCCAATGGCCGGCAACTTATCCAGAGGAAGCTGCTGCGACGCAGCCAGCCTGAATGATCTGCACGGCCCGTCGGCCATCAGCAGAACTGCGGTGACGGCACCTCAAGATAGGTGACTGCTCCCTAGCATTGCTTACAATATCCCTCCCCCCATTTTCTAGGCTTATTGATGCCCTCCTCCCCTCCTTCCCACGTCGCGATTATCGGCGGCGGCCCCGCCGGCCTGATGGCCGCCGAGGTACTGAGCCAGGCCGGGGTTCAGGTCGACCTGTACGACGGCATGCCATCGGTGGGCCGAAAATTCCTCCTGGCCGGGGTCGGTGGCATGAACATCACCCACTCCGAAGCCTATCCGGCCTTCCTCTCGCGCTACGCCGAGCGTGCGCCGCAAATCGCCCCGCTGCTGCGCGAGTTCGGCGCCGAGGCACTCTGCCAATGGATTCATGAGCTGGGTATCCAGACGTTTGTCGGCAGCTCCGGCCGGGTGTTTCCTACCGACATGAAGGCTGCGCCGCTGCTGCGCGCCTGGCTCAAGCGCCTGCGCGATGCCGGAGTCGTTATCCACACTCGGCACCGCTGGCTGGGCTGGAAGGCCGACGGCAGCCTGCGCATCCGGCATGCCGAGGGTGAAAGTGCGGTACGGTCGGATGGGGTCCTGCTGGCATTGGGCGGCGGCAGTTGGGCACGACTGGGTTCCGACGGGGCTTGGCTGCCCCTGCTGGAACAGCGCGGTGTGCAGCTTGCGCCCTTGCAACCGAGCAACTGCGGTTTTGAGGTCAACGCCTGGAGCGAACTGCTGCGCAGCAAATTCGCCGGCGCGCCGCTGAAGAACGTGGCCATCGGCCTTGATGACGACGCACCACGGCTGGGTGAATGCGTGATCACCGCCAGCGGCATCGAGGGCAGCCTGATCTATGCCTTGTCGGCGTCGATTCGCGAATCCATCAACCGGCACGGGCAGGCGACGATCCATATCGACCTGCTACCGAACAAGCCCCTGGACAAGGTCCAGGCCGCCCTTTCCAAGCCACGCGGCTCGCGGTCCATGGCCAAGCACTTGCAGAGCCAGTTGGGGATCGAGGGGGTGAAGGCGGCGTTGCTGCGAGAACTGACACCCGCCCCGGCCTTCAATGACCCGGCGCTCCTGGCGGCAGCCATCAAGGCCCTGCCCCTGACGCTGATCAAGCCTCGCCCACTGGACGAAGCCATCAGCAGCGCTGGCGGCGTAATGTTTGAAGCCCTGGACGACGACCTGATGCTTCGGCAGTTGCCTGGAGTGTTTTGCGCAGGGGAAATGCTCGACTGGGAAGCGCCGACCGGCGGCTACCTGCTGACCGCCTGCTTTGCCAGCGGGCGCCAGGCGGGGCTGGGTATGCTGAAGTGGTTGCGGCGCCAGCCATAAACAGCTTCGCCGGCAAGTCGGCACCTACGCAAGGGTAGGAGCCGGCTTGCCGGCGAAGGGCCCGGCGCGATGTCAGATCAAGGTTTGCGCTTGCGCGGCCCGGTGTTGAAAGCCGGCACCTTGCGCACCGGTTTCACCACCGGAGCTTCGGCCACTTCGCCGCTGTCCACCCACTTGCCCAGGTTGCGCTTGCCGCCACCGCCGGAGGTTTTCGGCTTCTTGGGCTTCTTCGGCTTTTTCACCACCTGGCCGCTGGCGTCGGTTTCCGGCACCCGGTGCTCGGGTTCGAAATCCTGTTCCTCATGGCGCTTGAGGGTCTGGCGGGTGAGCATCTCGATCGCCGAGAGCAGGTTCACCTCGTCGGCGCACACCAGGGAAATCGCCTCGCCGGTGGAACCGGCACGGCCGGTACGCCCGATGCGGTGGATGTAGTCCTCGGCCACGATCGGCAGGTCGAAGTTGACCACCAGGGGCAGGTCTTCGATGTCCAGACCGCGGGCCGCCACATCGGTGGCCACCAGGATCTGGATCTCACTGGCCTTGAACCGGTCCAGGGCGCGCTGACGCGTGGCCTGTGGCTTGTCGCCATGGATACCGTCGGCGTTCACGCCCTGGCCCTGGAGTTTCTCCACCAGCGCATCCACACCGTTACGGGTCTTGGCGAACACCAGCACCTGCTTCCAGCGGTTCTTGCGCAGCAGGTGGCTGAACAGCTCCGGCTTGCGCTTCTTGTCCACCGGCACCACCCATTGCTTGACCGTATTGGCGGCCACGTTGCGCGGGCTGACCTCGATGCTCAGCGGATCGTTGAGCATCTGCCCGGCCAGCTGGCGGATGGCGTCGGAGAAGGTGGCGGAGAACAACAGGGTCTGGCGTTTCTTCGGCAGGGCCGCGTAGATGCTCTTGAGCTCTTCGGAGAACCCCAGGTCGAGCATGCGGTCGGCCTCATCCAGCACCAGGGTCTGCAACTGGCTGAACTTCACCGCATTCTGACGGAACAGGTCCAGCAGACGCCCCGGAGTCGCCACCAGCAGGTCCACGCCTTTGCGCAGCTTCATCATTTGAGGGTTGATGCTGACCCCGCCGTACACCGCATAGGTGCGCAGCGGCAGGTGTTCGGCGTACTGGCGCACGCTTTCGTGGACCTGCTCGGCCAGTTCCCGGGTCGGCACCAGGATCAGCGCGCGTACCGAGTTGCTATCGACTTTCGGCCCTTCCAGGGTCAGCAACTGCAACAGCGGCAGAGCGAAACCGGCGGTCTTGCCGGTGCCGGTCTGGGCCGCGGCCATCAGGTCACGCCCGCCCAGCACTGCCGGAATGGCTTGCGCCTGCACCGGGGTCGGGGTCTGGTAGCCGAGGGTTTCGAGGGCGCGCAGCAGGGGTTCGATCAGGCCAAGAGTGGCGAATGTCATGGGGGTACCGTAGGAAAAAGTCAGCACAGGGACGCAATGGGCGGCAGTTTACCCTAATTCAGGGGCTCGCTCCCGGGCCGCCCCAGGCCTGCCAAGCCCGCCCCGGTGAGTGTATGCTCGCCCCACTGTTTGCCACGGGTCGCGCACAAGGGCAGCGCAACACCCGAGCTGGCACTCAACCGCCCCTTTGCCCTTCCCAAGGAGCCTCACCGCGCATGGACAACCAAAACCCCTTCCAGGCCCCTGCCGCCGAACTACTGGCCAGCAAGCCAACCGATCAGAGCCTGTGCCTCTACAGCGTGGCGGCCATTGGCCTGAGCACCTTCATCGGCACCTCCGTGGCCGGCGCCTATTTCATCAGCCAGAACCTCAAGGCCATGGGCCGCGAGAGCGAAGTGAACAAAGTCTGGGCCATGGGCATCGGCCTTTTCATTGCCATGAGCGTGGCAGGCTTTTTTCTTCCGGAAAGTATCCCTGCGGTGGTGTTCATCCTGCCGCCGATCTACGGGATGAACGCCTACGCACGCCAACTGTTCGGCCCCCAGGTGATAGAGCACAAGGCCGGTAACGGGCGCTTCTTCTCGCTATGGCGAGTGGCGGGAATCAGCCTGCTGTTTTCCCTGGCCCTGGCGGCAGCGTTATTCGCCCTCGTCCTGCTGAGCGGGTTCGAGTGACCCGTTCAGGCTGAAGCCACCGCGCCGGGCATTGCCCGGCGTTTTTTATTGCAACCACGCTGTCTCCCCGGCCGTTCTGGCCAACTCGCCGGCCCTTCTGCACCCTCCGCCGGCAGCACCCGACACACGGCAAACGCCCCTGGCACAACAGTGCTCTTGCCCTTCGTACGGGCAAGTTCCCTAGGACAGGTACTAAAAGCCAGGCTTCGAATATACGGCACCAGCGCCGCTGCCTATGATGCCCGCCGCCGGCACAACTCCTCATCCACATCATCAGCGCGGACGCTTTCACGATCCTGTTCGCCAGGTTTGCGCCGCGCTGTGTATATCCAGGAATGGTTATGCCGACCTTCAGATTGAACACCCTGTCCCGTGCCACCCGCCTTTGTGTGGCCAGCCTGGGAACTGTCGTATTGCTACCCATGACGGGCCTGGTACAGGCCGCCGATGAACCTGCCGATGCGGCCCTGCCACGCGCCGAAAGCGCGGCCGACGGCCCCTTCATCAATATCCAGGCGCTGATGGCCAATCCGGCCCAGCGCAACATCGCCGACGCGGGAACCGAACGTCTGCAGCAGGAAATCGGCATGCGCCTGCGCAGCCTCATTCCGGACCGGAACAACAGTTTCAAGGGCCTCAAGGTCATGGTAGGCACGCTGCAAAGCAACAACCGCTCCCAGAGCGCCGCACAGGAAATGTTTGTCGCCGCCCGTGGCGACGGCAGCTTCATCGCCCTGATGCCTGACAGTAATCTGATGATTCGCGGCAACGCCAGTGGCGAACAGTCGCTGATTCGCCTCAACAACCAGCACTCCTTCGACCCGCGCAATATCGACTCCGTGCCCAACGAAGGCAACGACGTACCCAACCTGATCGAGACCCAGAGCGGTCAGCGCAGCTACCTGACCCACCGCAACGCCCAGGGCGAGATCGTCATCGATCTGCTGGCAGGCTTCACCCAGAAAGCCGCCAACTACATCGGTGACCATGAGGCCTACGCCCTGGCCCAGGTCGCCTCGGTCAACCGTGCCGTGGAAAACTCGCAGATCAAGAATGTGCGTGTGCGCCTGGCCGGCACCCAGGTGATAACCAACGACTACCCGATCACCACCCCGGTGCTGGCCGATGTCAAAAACCTGTTCGCCGATGGCATGCGCAAATACAGCCCGGACCTGGTCGCCGCATTCACCGTTGGCACACCCGGGGTGGACACCGCCGCCGGCTGGGCCTACGTGAACGGCCGCTACTCGGTCAACGCCATCAGCGCCTCGGCCGCCTTCCGCCACGAACTGGCGCACAACATCGGCGGCAGCCACTGCAACGACGGCAACGACAACTACCGCTTCGGCCACAACAACGGTCGGGTCGGCACCATCCTCTGCGGCAACCACGTCGGCTACTTCTCCAACCCGGACCTCAAGGACCACCTCGGCGTGCCCCTGGGCGATGCTCGAACGGCGAACATGGCCCGGGGCTGGCGCGAGAACGCTGCGAAGATTTCCGCCTACGCCCCCTCAGTCGTGCCGCTGGACAGTGAAAACCTGATCACGATTCTCGAAGAACGGATCAACCAGGCCAAAGGCCAGACCCGCTACTTCCCACTGGATGTACCGGCAGGCACCCAGCGCCTGGCCTTCACCGTGGTGCCCGGCACCAGTACCAACAAGGGCGGCCAGGTCCAGTTGTCGCTCAAGTATGGCGCTCAACCAACCACCACCAGCTACGACTACCGCTCGGCCCTCAGCCAGATAGTCGGTCTCGGGGCCAAGGATCCAAAACCGGGCCGCTGGTACCTGGCTATCAGGACCGAAGGTATGGCGGCTGAAGACCTGATCCTGCAAGGCAACGCTTACGGCCACACCCGGGAAACGGCCCAAGGCACCTACCTGAAGCTCGTGGCGACCTCTTCGGTGGACGGCAAGAACAACGCCAGCATCGCCGAACTGATGCTGGCCAGCGCCAAAGGCGAGCCCCTTCCTCGAAACAGCTGGCGTGTCCACTCAACCAGCAGCGTGGCATCCGGCACCACCTCGGGCTCGAACGTGCTCGATGACAACCCCAACTCCTACTGGAGTTCGGCCGCCGACGCCCGTTATCCCCACCAGATCGTGATCGACATGGGCAGCAATAACAGTTTCTCTCAGTTGCGCTACCTGCCACGCCAGGACCAGGGCCAGGCGGGTAATATCAAGGGCTACCAGGTGTACTCCAGTCACAGCTTCAATGGCCCCTGGAGCTTGCTGGCAGACGGTGAGTTCAGCGCCGACAACCAGGTCAAGGTGACCTCGCTCAAACCTGTGGATGCCGGCACCCCGCCAGTGGCCGTGATCCGCGGCAAGACTGAAGCCAATGCAGGTGAACAGATCGTGCTGGATGCGTCCGCCTCCAGCGACCCACAAGGCGCGGCCCTGAGCTTTGCCTGGGAAGCCTCGCCCAAGCTGGACTTTACCTACGACGGTCCGCGTATTGCCTTCACCGCACCAGAATTGGCTGAAGACACCCGCTACCGTTTCACCCTGAGCCTGAGCAACGGCAAGCAGAGCACCCTCAAGACCCACGAAATGCTGATCAAGGGCAAGGCCGGCAGCGGCAGCTGCAAGCCCCAGTGGCAGGTTCGCGGTACCTATGTAGCCAAGGACCAGGTGCAGTGGAAAGGCCGTCAATACGAAGCGCGCTGGTGGACCCAGGGCAGTGAACCGGGCACCCCGGCCTTCACCGGGCCCGATGGCTCCGGCAAGGTCTGGCGTGACCTGGGTCCGTGCGCCAGCGAAGGCGAACAGCCGGCGGTCAAGCCGCCACTGGCCAGCATCGACGGCCCGGGCCAGGCCAAAGCCGGAGCAACGGTGGTGCTCGACGCCAAAGGTTCCAGCGACCCTGCTGGCCTGCCGCTGAATTACCGCTGGAATGTGAACCCGAGCGTGGACTTCCAGGCGGCCGGGACCTCGATGAAGTTCGTCGCCCCCAAAACAGCACAAGACGTCACCTACCGCATCACCCTGAGCCTGGGTAACGGCCATCACAGCGTGACTCGCGAGCACAGCGTGACGGTCAAGGCAGAAAGTACCGCTTGCCAGGGCCCATGGTCGGCCCAGGGCACCTATGTGGCGAAGGACCGAGTCAGCCATAACGGGCGCTTTTACATCGCTCGCTGGTGGGTCAAGGGCAATGAGCCGGGCAACCCGGCGTTCACCGGGCCAGATGGTTCCGGTAAGGTCTGGCTCGACGCCGGTACCTGTAACTGATGCAAAGTGGGTAACCGCCAGCTGCACAATTGGGTCACCCTTTCCCGGCAATGTGGGTTAAAAAGGGTGGGCGGCGACTGCCCCGGTCGTCGCCCACCCACTGCCGTCGATCGCCGCTCGATTCCACCCAGCGCGCCCATTGGCAGGCCACTGACGTTTTGCCCATGGAGTTCTTCAATGCCCAAGATTGCCCTGTCCGCACGGATGCTAGCGGGCCTTTCACTCTCCCTGCTCCTTCCCCTGGCCTGCGCCGCCGAGCTCGTCGGTTTTCGTGAAATAACCCTGCCCGATGCAAGCAAACAGCGCCCCCTGCATGTCGCCCTCTGGTACCCCACCGAAACCGCCAGCCCGCTCCTGGTATCGGCAGAGAACCCGGCCTTCCAGGGCCTGCCCACCATCAAGGATGCCTCTCCTGCCCCTGCGGCCCATCCCTTGGTGGTCCTGTCACACGGCTATCGCGGCAACTGGCGCAACCTCAGCTGGCTGGTCACTTCGCTGGTCGGCCAGGGTTATGTGGTCGCCGCCCCTGACCACCCGGGCACCACGAGTTTCGACCAGCGTCCGGAAGAAGCGGCGAAGCTTTGGCAGCGTCCCCGGGATCTGAGCCGGGTCATAGACGCACTGAGCGCTGACCAGTCCCTGGCAGGCGCGGTCGACCCGCAGCGCATCGCCGCCATCGGCCATTCGCTGGGCGGCTGGACGGTCACCGCATTGGCCGGCGCCCGCTATAGCCCGCAACGCTTCCTTGAGGAATGTCGGCTGCATCCCAACCCGCGTCTGTGCGGGCTGGCTCCGGAGCTGGGGATTGCACCGCAAAACCAGGGCTCTCTGGGCACCGACCTGCGGGACCCGCGAGTCAAGGCGGTCGTCTCCCTGGACCCGGGGCTGGTCCGTGGGTTCACCCCGCAAAGCTTGTCAGCGGTGCAGACGCCAACCCTGATCCTGGGAGCAGGAGTCGATATTGCCAGCATGCCGGTGGAGCAGGAGTCGGGCTACCTGGAAACCCACCTGCCGTCGGCCACCTCCAGCCTGCTGGTGATCGCCGATGCCAGCCATTTCAGCTTCATGCAAATCTGCAAGCCAGGCGCCACGGCCCTGCTCCGGGAAGAGAACCCCGAGGATGAAATCATCTGCCGGGACGGCGGCCAGCGCAGCCGCGAAGCGATTCACCAGCAAGCGAGCCAGGTCATCGGCGACTTTCTCCAACGGAGCCTGGCCGGCCTGCCACCGGGACAGTGATCAGGCCGCCTCTTCCTGGGCCGCGGCCTTGGGCTTGCGCCATTGGGGCAGGCCGATCAGCACTACGGCACTGATGATCACCAGCATGGCCATGGCCTCCTCGATGCCAATGGTTTCGCCGACGAAGACGATGCCCAGCAGCACCGCCACCGCCGGGTTGACATAGGCGTAGCTGGTGGCCGCGGCTGGGCGCACGTGCTTGAGCAGGTACATGTAGGCGTTGAAGGCGATGATCGAACCGAAACCGGCCAGGTAGGCCAGGGCCAGCCAGCCTTCCATCGGAGGCAGGGTGTCCAGATGCTCACCGCTCAGGGCACTGCCGATCATCAGTACCACGCCACCGACGAGCATTTCCGCGGCACTGGCCATGGCGCCCTGGGGCAGCGGCAAATGCTTGCTCCACACCGAGCCGAAAGCCCAGGCCGCCGCAGCGAACAGCAGCAAGGCAGCGCCCATCGGGCTCGACTGCAGGTTGGACCCCAGGTTGAGCATGCCGATGCCAATCATCCCGAGGACGATCCCGGCCCACTCCAGGCGCGTGTTGCGTGCGCCCCAGAAATACCCGCAGAGCAAGGTGAACAAAGGCACCGTGGCCACCGCCAGCGCCGCGACGCCGGAGGTCACCCCGGAGTGTTCGGCCAGCGTTACCGCGCCATTGCCACAGCTCAACAGCAGCACACCGATGATCCCTGCGGCCTTCCATTGCGCCCAGGTCGGCGCCGGTACTCCGCGCCAGCGCAGAAAGGCGTACATCAGGCTACCGGCGATGATGAAGCGAATGCCGCCGAGCATCAGTGGCGGCCAGTATTCGACACCGATGCGAATCACCAGGTACGTCGAGCCCCAGATTACATAGAGGGCAAAAAAGGCGGCGATCAACGGCAGCGGAAAACGGCTTTGGCCAGGCATGGGAGGCGGCTCTGAGGCAGGCAGGGGGAGGTCTATTCTAGAAACTCGGCCCAGGGAACTTAAGTTACAAAACCTGTTTATAACGCCCGTACACTTTCCAAAAGATGGAGATAAGGGCTATATACCGTGCTTTCGAAAGCTGGATAGATCGAGAGCCTTCCATGGACAAGTACGACCGCATGCTCCTGGCCAGCCTGCTGGAAAATGGCCGGGCGAGTTACGCCGAGCTGGCACGCAAGGTGAATCTCTCGGCACCGGCGGTGGCCGAACGCGTGGCCAAGCTGGAGGCCAGCGGAGTGATCACCGGCTACCAGGCCAAAGTCGACATGGCCAAGGTCGGCTTGCCGATCCAGTGCGTGATCGAACTGCGCCTGGCCCAGCACGGCAACCAGAAGGCCTATGACGAACTGATCAAGATTCCCCAGCTCACCGAGTGCCACCGGGTCACCGGCGACCCTTGCGTGATCATGCAGGCCGCAGTGGGATCGATGCCGGAGCTGGAGGAGTTGATCAACCGCGTGGCCCAGTTCGGTTTCAGCAAGACCTCCATCGTGCTCTCCAGCGCCATTGAACGGCGCGTGCCCCTGGGGCAACTGGAAAGCAAATGAACCTCGGGGCTCAGAACCCGCGGTGGCGCTTGAGGTGTTCGGGGACTTTGGCCGCGGGAACCTTCTGCAGTTTGCACAGGAAGTCATGGGACAGCTCGCGCAGGCCATGCTTGTGCCTCAGTTCGCCGGCCAGGTGGGCCACCAGGTTGGCTGCCATTTCGGCGTCGGCCATGGCGCGGTGAGCCTGGCCGGTGTGCGGCAGGCCGGCGAATGAGGTCAGGGTGCCCAGCTTGTGATTAGGAGCCGCCGGCATCAGGCGCCGCGCCAGCAGCAGCGAACAGGCGAAGTTCTGCAGGCGGGTGCGCTTGATCCGGCCCAGCTCGAAATCCCAGAACTTCTGGTCGAAGGCCGCGTTGTGCGCCAGCAACGGCGTGATGCCGACGAACTCGTTGACCTCGTTCATCACCTGCTCTGCCGGGGGGGCGCTGCGCAACATGGCATTGCTGATGCCGGTCAGTTGCTCAATAAACGCCGGCACCCGCACGCCGGCGTTCATCAGGCTCTGGTAACGCTCGACGATGCGCCCCTGCTCAAGGATCACCACGGCGATTTCCGTGGCCCGGCAACTGCTGCTCGGGGAGATCCCGGTGGTTTCAAAGTCGATGACGGCAATGCGTTCCAAACCTGTCCTGCTCCGTATGAAAATTGATCAGCTTTTAAGCAGCAAGGCGCCTTCGATCGGCACATAGCGCGTAGCCGCGCGAATCAGCGAATTGGCGGTCAGCCCCGGCACGCCATAGGCCACCGCGCTGACCCCGTGCTTGTGGATGATGCGCTCCAGCAGCAGGTCGAAATCACCGTCGCCGGAAGCCAGCACCACTTCGTCGACATGGGCCGCAGCGTCCATGATGTCGATGGTGATGCCCACGTCCCAGTCGCCCTTGGCCGAGCCGTCGCTGCGCTGGATATAGGGCTTGAGTTTTACCGTGAAGCCCAGGTTGCGCAGGATCTGCTGGAACTGCTGTTGCTTGCTGTCACCACGGTCGATGGCATAGGCATAGGCTTCGACTATCTGCCCTTGCTTGCTGATATCCGCCCACAGCGCCGCATAGTTGAAGTGGCAACCATAGGCCTGACGAACGGTGTAGTAGAGGTTCTGGACATCGGCGAACACAGCGATTTTCTTCACCGCTAATCCTCATGGCGCAGCAGCGCAAGGGCTGGATCGGGCCTCGGGCCCCGAAAAGTCGCCCAGTATGCCAGTCGCAGGGATTGTTCCGCGAATAATCGGTCCGGGGCAGGTGTTTGCCCCGGACCGACGCAGGTCAGACGAAGGAGTCGTCGTCGGAGAAGAACGAGCTGTCGTCGTTGTCGTAGTCGGCGTTGCTGAAGCCACCCTGGTCGTTGTTGCCCCAGGAATCGTTGTTGGCCAGGCGCTGGTCGTCATTGCCCCAGCCACTGTTGTCGCTGGCCGGCGCCGGTTCTTCCTTGATGACTTCGACGATTTCCTGGGGCTGCTGGTTGTTGTGGAACAGGCTGCTGATGCCCTGGGCCAGCATGACCCCGCCCGCAACGCCGGCGGCAGTTTTCAAGGCGCCGCCCAGGAAACTGCTACCCGCCGCCGGTGCCTGCTGCGGTGCATAGTTCTGTGGCGGTGCGGCGTAATTCTGCTGCGGCGCACCGAAGTTCTGTTGCGCGGGGGCGCCAAAGGAAGAACGCGCCGGTTCACGCCAGCCACCACCGGACGACGGCGGCGGCGCGCTCTGGCTCGGTGCCGGCTGTGGCTCGCGGGAACCGCCGAAGATGCTCGACAGGAAACCGCCACCGGCCGCCGGTGCCGGAGCACTGGCCTGGGCCCGGGCCTGTTGCAGGTCAACCTGCAATTGCTGGACTTGCTGGGTCAGCTGCTGGTTCTGCTCGTTGAGGCTCTTGAGTGCGGCCTCCTGCACCAGGATCGCCTGGGTCATGAAATACCCGGCCGCAGGCTGGCGGGTCAGATGCTCCTTGATCCGCGCCTCTGCCTGGGCGTCGCGCGGGGCTGAATCCGTTTCGGCTTGCTGCAACCGTGAAAACAGTCCATCGATCAGGGTTTGCTCTTGGTTGTTCATGGCGACCTCTTTAGATTGCCGGTAGAAATCTGGTCCGCCGCTCGGACAGAGCGGTGGTACGCACCAGTTATGGGGCTGGTGCGACGACTTTCAATGGTCTTTACCCAAGGTTTACGTTTGCTCGGGCGGGGCCTGCATCGGTTAAAGTGTGCAACCGCTTCTTCAACTGCGATCTCATCGAATGAATCCGTTAGATGTACTGCGTGACTCTCTGTATTTCTTCCAGCGCAACCTCGGGCAGATCGCCCAGCTGTGCCTGCCGCTGGTGATTCTCGAAGCCTTGCTGCAACAAGGGGTCAACAGCGCCCTGGGCCCCGATACCTTCCCGGGCTACAGCGTGGTGGTGGGCCTTCTGGTGTATCCGTTGTACACCGGTGCGCTGATCCTGTTTCTCGACGCCCGCACCCGGGGCGAGTCGCCGCGGACCCGGGACCTGCTGGCCATGGCCCTGACCCTGTGGCCGCGTTTTGCCCTGCTGACGGCGGTCAGCACCCTGCTGATCCTGCTGGGGTTGTCGCTGTATTTCCTGCCGGGGCTGTGGCTGATGGTGGTACTGGCTTTCGCCGAGTACCTGCTGGTGCTCAAGGGCATGGCGCCGCTGGCGGCCATCAGTGAAAGTTTCCGCCTCAGCCGTGGGCACTTCCTGCGGATCCTGGTGTGCATCCTGGCGGTAATGACCCCGCTGTGGCTGCTCAAGGGTGCCAGTGAAGCGGCCTATTCCGAACCGCTGAACCCGCTGCTGTCCCTGGCCATCGACAGCGCCTACAGCTTTCTGCAGCTGTTCACCAGCGTGGTGCTGTTCCGCCTGTTCATGCTGATCAGCGAGCAGCCGGACAAGCGCTGAATCCTCCCTCGGCCGCTCTGCCCCTTGGGTGACGGCCGTGCTCTCGGTTATGCTCCGGGGCCATCCTGCAACGCCATAAGCCGAGCCGATGATCCGTCTACTTCGCATCACCCTGTTGAGCCTGTTGTTGATCGGTCTGGTGCTGGCCGGGCTGGTCTACAGCCTGACCTGGCGCCCGGAAGCCAAGGAAAGCCTCGCTGTCAGTTGCAGCGCCCAGGCCGCGCCGCTGGTGCCGGGCCAGGCCCTGAAAGTGATGACCTGGAACCTGCAGTACCTGGCGGGCAAGCGCTATGTGTTCTGGAACGACCAGGCACAGGGCGAGGACGAGCAGCCGACCCTGGAGGACATGGCCTTCAGCCTCGACGAAGTGGCTCGCGTGATCCGCGACGAACAACCGGACCTGGTGCTGCTGCAGGAAGTGGACAACGGTGCCAAGGCCAGCGCCTACCAGGACCAGCTCAAACTCCTGCAGGAACGCCTTACCGATCTCTACCCCTGCAGCACCCAGGCTTACGACTGGAAAGCCGATTTCGTACCATCGCCGCATATTTTCGGCAGTGTCGGCCGACAACTGGCCACCCTCAGCCGCTATCGCATCGATCACGCCGAACGCCTGCAACTGCCCACAGCCGAACACGGCTTCATCGGCCGGCAGTTCCAGCCCAGGGAGGCCCTGCTGCTGAGCTACCTGCCCCTGAACGACGGCGGCCAGGTGGCGGTGCTCAATACCCATCTGGAACGTGCTCGCACACCTGGCCAGACGCAATCAAGGCAGGTCGCAGCCATTGGCAAAGTCCTGGATAAACTCGAAGGCCGCGGCACGCCCTGGCTGATTGGCGGGGATTTCAACCTGTTGCCCCTGGGCCAGTACCAGCGACTGAGCGACGTGCAACGGGCGCCCTACAGTGCCGACAGCCCGCTGCACCTGCTGTGGGACAAATACCCGATGATCCCCAGCAACACCCAGGCCAGCGGCGTCGACCGCGCACATTGGCTGACCCACTACCCCAACGACCCGAGCCTCGACGGCCCGGATCGCACGGTGGACTACCTGTTCTACAGCCCGCGGCTCAAGCGAGTCGAATCCCGGGTGCGCCAGGACGACACCTTGCGCATCTCCGACCACCTGCCGGTGCTGGCCCGGTTCCTCTTGCCGGCGCAATAAACCCCAGAGCGGCTACAGGGCAGCACGGGAGTTCGGGTTATTTGCGCGGTTTGACCCGCGCCGTGGCTTCGGCGATCAGCGGGTCATCCGGCCAGTAGTGCTTGGGGTAACGGCCCTTGAGGTCCTTTTTCACCTCGGCGTAGGTGCTGCGCCAGAAGTTCGCCAGATCCTGGGTGACCTGTACCGGACGTCGTGCCGGAGACAGCAGGTGCAACTTGACCACCTGGCGGCCGCCGGCAATGCGCGGTGTTTGCGCCAGGCCGAACAGCTCCTGCAGGCGTACCGCCAGGATGGGTGGATGCTCGCTGTAGTCCAGGCGAATCGACGACCCGGAAGGCACCGTCAGGTGATGGGGGGCCAGCTCATCCAGGCGCTGAGGCAGTGGCCAGGGCAGCAGGTTGTGGATAATTCCGGCCAGTTCCAGGTTGGCGAAGTGGCTGAGCCGCGAGACCTTGCCCAGGTAGGGCTGCAACCACTGCTCCAGCCCCTTGAGCAAGGCCCCGTCACTGACATCCGGCCATTGGCTGGCGCCCGTGGCCTCCAGGTCCAGCTGGCGCAGCAACGCTACCCGGGCCTGCCACTGGCGCAGCTCCGGGGTCCAGGGCAGCAGCTCCAGGCCTTTGCGCCGGACCAGATTGACCAGGGCCTGAGTGCGGGCGGACTCATCCAGCCCGCTTAGCGGTTCGCGACTGAGCACCAGTTCACCGACCTTGCGCTGGCGTTCGGCCCGCAACACGCCTTCGCGTTCGTCCCAATCCAGCTGATCGACTTGCCGCACCTGCTCCGCCAGTACCGAATCGAACAACACCGGATCGAAATCCGCCGCCAGGTAGATGCGCTCCTCGCGCTGCCCCTGGCGGCTGCCCAGGTCGGCGATCACCAGCCAGGGTTGCTTCATCAGGCTGTCAGTTTCGCTGAACAGCGCCGCGCGACCGTTGGCCAGGCGGTATTCGGCACCGCCGGGGCGCCGCTGCTGGGCCACCCGATCGGGATAGGCCAGGGCCAACAGGGCGCCGAGCCAGCGCGGGTGCTCGGGGTCGGCCACCGCAGCCTCGGGCTGCCCGCGCAGATAGCCCCGGTACTGGCGCGCCAGTTGTCGGGCACGCTGCACCCCGCCCTGGGCTCCGCGAGCGGCACGCTCTTCCCCGCCAAGCAGCACCAGGCGGCTGTGCAGGTCGGCGCCGGCGCCGCGCAGGATATCCCGTTCCCCCAGCAGCGCCGCGACATCGCAAGCCATCGGCGCCAACCCCAGGGACTGGCCGCGCAGCAGCAGATGGGCGATGCGCGGGTGAGCCGGCAACTCGGCCATGGCCTGGCCGTGGCGGGTCAGGCTGCCATCGTCATTCAACGCCCCCAGGCGCACCAGCAAGTCCTGGGCCTGGGCATAAGCGGCACTGGGGGGAGCGTCCAGCCATACCAGTTGATTTGGCGTCACGCCCCAGCGCGCCAGTTGCAGGGCCAATCCGGCCAGGTCCGCCTGGAGGATTTCCGCACTGGCATAGGCGGCCAGTTGCTCCTGTTGATCGGCCGACCACAAGCGGTAGCACACGCCGGGCTCCAGACGCCCGGCACGCCCGGCGCGCTGGGTGGCGCTGGCCCGGGAGATACGCTGGGTATCGAGGCGGGTCATGCCGCTGCCGGGATCGAAACGCGGTACCCGCGCCAGCCCGGCATCCACCACCACCCGCACGCCATTGATGGTCAGGCTGGTTTCGGCAATGTTGGTGGCCAGCACCACTTTGCGCTTGCCCGACGGCGCCGGGTCGATGGCTGCGCGCTGGGCTGCCAGGTCCAGCTCGCCATGCAACGGGCAGAGCAGGATCTCACTGCGCTCACCCAGGGCTTCGGCCAACTGCTGGTGCACCCGGCGGATCTCCGCCTGGCCGGGGAGGAACACCAGCAGGCTGCCGCTTTCATCGTTGAGGGCCTCGAGCACGGTCTGCACCACCCTTGGCTCGATGAATTCACCGGGCTGGAAGGGTCGGCCCCAGCGCTGGGTCACCGGGTACATGCGCCCTTCACTGCGCAGGATCGGCGCATCGCCGAGCAGGGTCGACAGGCGCTCGCCTTCCAGCGTCGCCGACATCAGCAGGATCTTCAGTGGCTGCTCGTCACGAAACAGCTCGCGGCCACTGAGGCTCAGGGCCAGGGCCAGATCGGCGTCCAGGCTGCGTTCGTGGAATTCATCGAAGATCAGCAGGCCGACGCCTTCCAGGGCCGGGTCATCCTGCAGGCGCCGGGTGAGGATGCCTTCGGTGACCACCTCGATGCGGGTACGCGGGCCGACCTTGCTGTCCAGGCGGATGCGATAACCCACGGTCTCGCCGACTTTCTCTCCCAGCTCGCTGGCCAGGCGCTCGGCGGCGGCCCGGGCGGCCAGGCGCCGGGGTTCGAGCATGAGGATGGTCTGTCCGGCCAGCCAGTCCTGGTCCAGGAGCGCCAGGGGCACGCGGGTCGTCTTGCCGGCACCGGGCGGGGCTTCGAGCACCGCTTCATGGCGTGTCGCCAGGGCGGTACGCAGTGCAGGCAAAACTTCATCAATTGGCA
Source organism: Pseudomonas sp. JV245A (assembly GCF_032424515.1). Taxonomy (NCBI): domain Bacteria; kingdom Pseudomonadati; phylum Pseudomonadota; class Gammaproteobacteria; order Pseudomonadales; family Pseudomonadaceae; genus Pseudomonas; species Pseudomonas sp. JV245A. The sequence continues at coordinate 46,217 of NZ_VYKE01000003.1, read as the reverse complement.
AAGAATTCATGCTGGCTCCAAAACAGAGGCGCGAGTATAACGGCGAACTGCCTGGGGTTAATCATGGTCTGAGTGCTGATCGACAAGACTCAACACCCCGCTTCATCCCTCGTTGCTTTCGTGCTTGCTAGGAGATTTCCATGCGTATTTCCCACCGTGTCATCGGCGGCGTTCTGGTGGCCACCCTGCTGACCCAACTCACCGCCTGCGGCTCGATCTTCTTCCCCGACCGGCGCGGCCAGATCGACGGCAAGATCGATCCCCTGGTGGCTGTGCTGGATGCCGTTGGCCTGCTGTTCTACGTGATCCCAGGGCTGATCGCCTTCGGCGTCGACTTCGCCACCGGGGCCATCTACCTGGAGCCGGGCAAGACCGCGCAGATCGCGCCGGAAAAACTGCAACAGGCCATCGGCGCCGACGGTAAAGTCGACAACCGCAAGCTGCAGGCCATCCTGGAAAGCGAACTTGGGGGCAGTTTCCCCCTGGATGACCCACGCCTGATCCAGCACAAGGGCAGCGTGCAGCAACTGGCGCTGTACGGCCTGCAACCTGCTGCCTGATCACTTTTACCCAGGAACCCGCCGTCGATGACCGCCAACTCGGAACACGCCCGCCTCCTGCGCCTGGCCACCCGCGCCTCGGTCACCGTGGCGGGCATACTGATCGTGACCAAGGCTGTCGCCTGGTGGCTCAGCGGCTCGGTGAGCATGCTCGCCGGGCTCACCGACTCGGTGCTGGACGGTTTCACCTCGCTGCTCAACCTGCTGGCAGTGCATTACGCCCTGCGCCCGGCAGACGACGACCACCGCTATGGCCACGGCAAGGCCGAGTCCCTGGCGGGCATGGCCCAGGCATTGTTCATCGCCGGCAGCGCAGTTCTGATTGCCTTCCAGGCGGCGCAACGCCTGCAACATCCGGAACCGGTAGGCGCGCCCTGGCTGAGCATCGGGGTGATCGTCCTGTCGCTGGCGCTGACCATTGCCCTGCTGCTCCTGCAGCACCGGGTGATCCGGGCGACCGGCTCCAATGCAGTGCGCGCCGACTCCCTGCACTACCGCTCCGACCTGATGCTCAACGGCAGCATCCTGCTGGCCCTGGTGCTGGCGGCGTTCGGCCTGCATCAGGTGGACGCCTGGTTCGGCCTGGGAATTGCCGTCTACATTCTCTGGAGCGCGATCCAGATCGCCCGGGAGAGCTTCTCGGTGCTGATGGACCAGGAGCTGCCGCCGGACGTCAGCCAGCACATGCTGGAGCTGGCGTGCAGTGTGCCGGGAGTACTGGGGGCCCATGACCTGCGCACACGGATTTCCGGCAGCCACTGGTTCGTCCAACTGCACCTGGAATTACCCGGGGAACTGACCCTTTCGGTGGCCCATGGCATCAGCGACCAGGCCGCCGATGCCATCCAGAAGGCCTATCCACGGGCCGAAGTGCTGGTGCACGCCGACCCGCAGGAAGTGGTGAAGGCAGCCAGGGCTCAGTAGGTCACCTGATAACCCCGTGAGCTCAAGCAGTTGCCCTGGGCCTGGCGGTAGGCCTGGACCACTTGCGGGGCCGGCTGATAGGTCACGCTCGCAGGATCGAAGCCGCTCTGCTGCACCGCCCAGCGATAGCAGTCGTAACGGTCCTGGTCGATCTGCTGCGGCGACTGGCCGTTGACCGGGTAGGCCAGCACGTCATAGCCATTGCCGCTCTGCTGCGGGTCCGCAACCGGCACGCCGGCAGGTGGCTCGACCACCACGTACTGCTGGGTGTTGGCTTCGTAGGTGTAGTAAGCCCCTGCCGCCAGAAAGAACAGCGCGCTGCCGATCCAGACTTCCCGCGCATAGTCGGGCAGGTACGTCACGCGAATGCCATAGGGCGGGCGCACCACCACATAGCGCGGGCCTTGCGGGCGGTACCAGTAACCACCGGAAAAAAAGTAATCCTGGCCGCGATAGGCGACCCGGTCATTGCGCCCGGGGAAGCGGTCGATCACATACCCGGGGCGGTACTGCGGCCCGGGGCCCCAGCCATTGCCATGGCCATCGGGGCGGCCCGGCCAGCGGTAGTCGTTGGGATGGCCGCCACCTGGCCGAGAGCCCGGGCCGCCAGCCTGCCAATGCTGGTTGTAGTCGTTGCGCCGGGGAATGTCCTGATAGTAGCCACGCTGTGGCTCCTGGGTCTGGCGCACGGTGTCGGGGCGGCCCTGGATCGGCAGGTTGTTCGGCTGCTGCACCTGGGGTTGTGGCACAGGGGCCGGGCGAACCTGCTGATTGGGATCGTGCTGAGGCCGGTTCTGCCACTGCCCTCCCGGGTTCTGGCCGTTGTGCTCGAACTGACGGCTGTTATCGCCGCGAATGATTTCATTCTGCGGCCGCTGTGGCTGCGCACTGGGTGGTGGACGGTTGGGAACATTGGCGGGCCGCGGCGGGGCATTTTCCGGGCGGCCCTGGCCTTGATGCTCTCGCTGCTCGCCCCCGGGAGCGCCATGCTGCGCAGGCGGCCGATTCTCGTCTCGCTCATCGGCGAGCAACTGAGCGTTGACGCTCAGGCACAACACACCAACACCTGCCATACGCCAGATGCGCGACTTCATGCTATTCCTCACTGCGGATAGGGGGGGCCTGTACATAAGACTGAAAAAGCCCTGGGCGGTTCTGCATCAGGTTATCAGTCACGAGACTTATTTCGCAGGCAATAAAAAAGGGCGGCCCGTCGGCCGCCCTTTGAGATTTTGTCCGTGCTCGGCGCTTTTGACGCCGGCTCACCTCACTCCGTCTTCTGGACAGTGTGTAGCCCGGGGGCCGGCTCAACCCTGTGGGATTGGCGGCCGCGGCAGGCCTGATTCGGCGGGCCGCAGTGGACTCTATGTCCGGGCAGTGATTCTGGTGATAAGAATAGGCGCGCAGCGAAGACAGAGGATTGCGAAGATTGCTTGTAAAAACACCACTTGCGCAATTTTTAACTCAAGATAGATAATTCAACGCAATAGTTACGACAAAGGCCTGATTGATGAGCAAACTCGACCGCTACGACCTGAGCATTTTGGCGGAGTTGCAACGCGACGCCCGTATCTCCAACCAGGAACTGGCCGAGCGCATCGGCCTGTCGCCCTCCCCTTGCTCGCGCCGGGTCAAGCAGCTGGAGGACGATGGCTACATTTCCCGCCAGGTCGCCCTGCTGGACCGCAAGATGCTCGGTCTGAGCCTGACCGCCTATGTCCTGATCGGCATGGACCGGCACACGCCGGAACGCTTCGAGAATTTCGAAGCCGCGATCCGCAGCCTGCCCCAGGTGCTGGAGTGCAGCCTGGTGACCGGGGTCGATGCCGACTACCAGCTCAAGGTGGTGGTACCGGACATGGACCATTACCAGAAGCTGCTGCTCGGCCATCTGACTCGTATCGAGGGCGTGACCAGCGTGCGTTCGAGCTTCGTGCTCAATCAGGTGCTCAACAGCACCGAACTGCCGCTGACCCACCTGCGCAACTGAATCCCGGCCCCCGCTGTGGCGACATAACGCATGCAGATCAATGCTTGGGCCGCGGGCGTTGGCGTATACTCGCCCGGCATTTTTTGCCCTGCCTGCACTGGAGATGAGTGATGGACCCAGCAGTATTCGAAGAGTGGATGATGACCGGCCTGGTCAGCATCCTGATCATTTTCATGGGTTTCATCGTCTGGGACCTGGCCAAGAAGTCCAAGGCCGGGCGCTTCGGCTCGTTCATCCTGTTCTTCGTGCTGGGCCTGGGCGTTGCAGCATTCATCATCAAGAGCGTGGTGATCGGCCTGATCGAGTCCGGCGCCTTATAAGCGCGCCGCCACCTCTTTCCACTGGCCCTGCTCCAGGCCGTCCAGGGTCCAGTCGCCGATCCTGACCCGCACCAGGCGCAAGGTCGGTAGCCCCACCGCAGCGGTCATGCGCCTTACCTGGCGGTTGCGCCCCTCGCGTATCACCAGCTCCAGCCAACTGGTGGGCACGCTCTTGCGAAAGCGCACCGGCGGGTTGCGCGGCCATAGCGTCGGCTCTTCGAGCTGACGCGCCTCGGCCGGCAGGGTCATGCCGTCATTCAACTGCACACCTTCGCGCAAGCGCTGCAACTGCTCGGCACTGGGCTCGCCCTCGACCTGCACCCAATAGGTCTTGGCCAGCTTGTGCTTGGGATCGGCGATGCGCGCCTGCAACTGCCCGTCATTGGTCAACAGCAGCAACCCTTCACTGTCGCGATCCAGGCGCCCGGCCGGGTAGACCCCGGGAACCGCAATGAAGTCCTTGAGCGTGGCCCGCCCCTCGCCATCGCTGAACTGGGTCAGCACATCGAAAGGCTTGTTGAACAGGATCAGCTTCGGCTCGACCGGCGCGGCCTTGGCCACACGCTTGGCGGGAGAGGAGGAAAACGGTTTGGCGCCAGGGCGGCGGGAAGCGGGACGGGGCGGACGGGACATGGGAGCAGGAACATTCAGCGATCAGGACCGACAATGCTAGTGGCCTGACCGCCAAATGACCATGGCTTAAACGCTTAGCGGAAAGGCGGCTCGTCGAAGCTGCGCAGTTTGCGCGAGTGCAGGGAGTTGAGCTCGCTGCGCATCAGGTCCACCGCTTCGATACCGATCTTCAGATGCTGGCTGACCGCACGCTCATAAAAGGCGTTGGCCGCGCCCGGCAACTTGATTTCACTGTGCAATGGCTTGTCCGAGACACACAGCAAGGTGCCGTACGGCACCCGCAGGCGATACCCCTGGGCGGCGATGGTGCCGCTTTCCATGTCCACCGCCACGGCCCGGGACAGGTTGATCAGCGGACGTTCTTCGGCCCAACGCAACTCCCAGTTGCGGTCGTCGTAAGTCAGCACGGTGCCGGTGCGCAGGCGTTTCTTCAGTTGTTCGCCCTTTTCCCCGGTGACATTGGCCGCCGCCTGCTGCAACGCCAACTGGACTTCGGCCAGGGCCGGAATCGGAATGTTCGGCGGCACCACGCGGTCGAGAATGCCGTCGCGACGCATATAAGCGTGGGCCAGCACGTAGTCGCCAATGGTCTGGGACTGCCGCAGGCCGCCGCAGTGGCCGATCATCAGCCAGCAATGCGGACGCAGCACCGCCAGGTGGTCGGTGATGTTCTTGGCGTTGGACGGGCCGACACCGATATTCACCAGAGTCACACCGTGGCCATCGCTGGCCTGCAAGTGGTAGGCCGGCATCTGGTAGCGGTGCCAGACCACACCGGCGGCGATGGCCGAGGCCTCGCCGTGATCCATGCTTTTCTCGATGATCACGTTGCCCGGCAGGACCATGCGCACAAAGCGCGGATCGCTGCGCAACTGCTCCAGGCCATGAACGATGAACTGGTCCACATAGCGGTGATAGTTGGTCAGCAGGATCCACGGCTGCACATGACGCCAGTCGCTACCGGTGTAGTGCACCAGGCGCCGCAGGGAGAAATCCACTCGCGCGGCATCGAACAGCGCCAGGGGCAGCGGATGGGTATTTTCCCAATCGTAGAGGCCATCGGCGATGCCGTCGGTGGCGGCCGACAGGTCGGTACTCGGGAACACCCGCGCCAGCGCCGCAGCGGTCACGCCGGAACCTGCCAGCTCGTCGCCCTGCTCCACGACATAGGGATAAGGAATGTTCTGCTCACTGACGCCCACTTCCACCGTCACGGTGAAGTCGTGCATCAACGGCACCAATTGTTCGAGCAGGTAATTACGGAAGGCTGCAGGATGGGTCACGGTGACACTGTAGGTGCCCGGCAACTGGACCTTGGCATAGGCCCTTGTGGTCTGTGGGACTTCGCCGTGGCAGTGGTAGGTCAGGCGCAACTCAGGGTAGCGAAACAGTGCTCGTTGCTCGGCATCCGGCTCGACCCGGTCCTTGAGATAACGCTTGAGCGCCTGGCTCAGCGCCGTGGTGGCCCGCTCATGCAGGGCGGCAAGCCGGTCCACGGCTTGCTCGGCGGTTTGAACGACAATAAAAGCTTCGGTCACGATAAGCATCCTGTGTTCTGAACTTGCAGGCGTTCATCTTGCCTGCAAGACCGTCCCACGGGAACAGCGTAATCACCGCAGGCGCCGGGAAGCCGGCGCCAGGGAGGGTCAGAAGCCCTGAGGGGAGGAGCGGGCGACAATGGCTGCCACGTCCAGGCCACGCGGCAAGGTGCCGTAGACCCGCCCGCCCTGGCCGCCCAGGCGGCTGGCGATAAAGGCGTCGCTGACCACCTGGTTGCCGGCTTCCAGCAAGAGCTTGGCCTGCAGGCCCAGGGCAATGTCCTCGGTGAGTTGACGAGCACGGTATTGAATGTCGCCGGTGTCCTTGAAGCTCTCCTTCAGCCCGTTGATATGGGCGGCCAGGCGCTTGTCGCCATGGCCATTGCCCAATTCGGCGAACAAGGCGTCCAGCACGCCCGGCTCCTTCGACAAGGCTCGCAGCACATCCAGGCATTGCACGTTGCCGGAGCCTTCCCAGGTGGAGTTCACCGGCGCCTCGCGGTACAGCCGTGGCAGGATGCTGTCCTCGACATAACCGGCACCGCCCATGCACTCCGCCGCCTCGTTGATCATCGCCGGGGCCCGCTTGCAGATCCAGTACTTGCCCACCGCCGTCACCAGCCGGGAAAACTTCGCCTCCTGGGCATCGTCCAGATGATCCAGGGCCCGCCCCATGCGCATGCTCAGGGCCAGGGCCGCTTCGCTTTCCAGGGCCAGGTCGGCCAGCACGTTCTGCATCAGGGGCTGCTCGCTGAGCACCCGCCCGCCCACGGTGCGATGGGCACAGTGATGGCTGGCCTGGGTCAGGGCCTGGCGCATCAGGGAGCTGGAGCCGACCATGCAATCGAAACGGGTCATGGCCACCATCTCGATAATGGTCGGCACGCCGCGGCCTTCCTCGCCAATCATCCAGGCCAGGGCACCGCGGAACTCCACTTCGCTGGAAGCGTTGGAAAGGTTGCCGAGCTTGTTCTTCAGGCGCTGGATATAGAACTGGTTGCGCGTGTCATCGGGACGGTGCCGGGGCAGGAGGAAGCAGGTCAGGCCCTTGTCGGTCTGGGCCAGGGTCAGGAAGGCATCGCACATCGGCGCCGAACAGAACCATTTGTGGCCCACCAGCTCGTACGCCTGCCCGGGGCCGCCAGCCCCCACCGGGTAGGCCCGGGTGGTGTTGGCACGCACATCGGTGCCGCCCTGTTTCTCGGTCATGGCCATGCCGATGGTCAGCCCGGCCTTGTGTTGCATGCCGACATTGCGCGGGTCGTACCGGGTGGCAAGGATCTTGGGCAGCCACTGGTCGGCGATATCCGGTTGCAGCTTCAAGGCCGGTACACAGGCGAAGGTCATGGTCAGCGGGCATCCGCTGCCGGCCTCGGCCTGGCTGTGCAGATAGGTCATGGAGGCGCGGGCAACGTGGGCCCCCGCTTGCGGATCGGTCCAGGGCAGTGAGGTCAGGCCGGCTTCGATCGCCGCCTGCATCAATTGGTGATAGGCGGGATGAAACTCCACCAGATCGATCCGGTGGCCAAAGCGGTCGTGGCTGGAAAATACCGGTTTGTTCTGATTGGCCAGGAACCCCGCCTCCATCAACGGACCACCGGCCAGGGCGCCATAGGCGTCGACCCGCGACTCGGCCCAACCGGCATCGAAACGGCGCATCCATTGCTGCAGCGGCAGGTCGATCCGATAGAGATTGGCGCCGTCCAAAGCTGGCGGCTGGTTGGTGACTTCGTGGGTTTCAGCGAACTGGTGGAGGTTCATCGCGGGGCTCCTTCAGGGTGTGCCAAGACCCCAGTTAAGCACCGCCCCCACCCCGAACAAAGTGGCATACCTGCCTAAATGTCGGCGCTTTCGCCCTGTTCCACAGAGAGCACATATCTCGACAATGCCGTTTGCAAGGCCTCGAACTTCACCGGTTTAGCCAGATAGTCGGAGCCAGCCCCCGCCGGGCAGCCCTCTTTGCCGGGCACGCAGGCCAGCAGGATGGGCAATTGGGAATAGCCGGGCAGCGCCTGGGCCTGCAAGCGAAACGCCCCCAGTTGCGCCGTGGACATCTCGCCATCGATCAACACCGCACTGACCAGCTCACGCCCGAGCAATTGCAGGGCATCAGTAGGGCTACCGGCGGTGCGTACCTGGTAGCCCAGCTTGAGCAGCATGCCCCTGACCACCAACTGATTGACGTCGTTGTCGTCCACCAGCAGCACGGTGCAGTCCCGGGGCAAGCGTCGCGCCACTGCCACCGGCGAGCGCGGGGCGGGTTCCTGGGCGTCGAACTCCACCAGCAGGCGGAAACAACTGCCTCGGCCGGGCGTGGATTCGTGGGTCAATTGCCCGCCCAGCAACTCCACCAACTGCCGACAGATCGCCAGGCCGATACCCAGCCCGCCATATTCGCGGGTCATGGAACCATCGAGCTGGAAGAAACGCTGATACAGGGTCGCTTCATCCAGGTTGACGAAGCCAATACCGCTGTCGATCACCTCGAAACTCAGGCTGACCCGCTGCGCCGACACGGAACGCGTGAGCACCCGCAGCACCACGCTGCCCGAAGGGGTGAACTTGATGGCATTGTCCAGCAGGCACTCCAGGCAGTGGCTGAGTTTGCAGCGGTCGCCCTGCAAGCGATCGGGCAGCCCGGCGCTCAAGTCGATCTGGAAAGCCAGCGACTTGGCGGCGGCACTGGCGCCGTATTGGGTCTGCAGTGTCGTCAGCAGGGAGCGCAGGCTGAACGGCTGACGCTGGGCACTGAGCTTGCCGGCCTGCAGCTCGGTCAGGGTCAGAATGCCGTTGACCATGCGCATCATGTCCCGCGCCGAGCCGGCCGCTGTCTGCTGGTATTGCTCCAGCTCCGGATCCAGTTCCAGGGTCTGCATCAGTTCCAGGGAGCCGATGACGCCGTTCATCGGGGTCCGCAGCTCATGGGTCAGGGTGGCCAGGAATTCGTCCTTGAGCCGGTTGCTGTGGGCCAGTTGCTGGTTCAGCACTTCAAGCTTCTGCCCGGCTTCGAGCAGTGTCTGGGCCTGTTGCTCACGCATGGCATTGATGCGATCGGCCAGGGCCAGGGACAGCAACGCCACTTCGATCGCCGAGCCGATCTGGCTGGCGTACATGGTCAGGAACACATTCGGCAGATAACCCAGCACCATCAAGGTGTTGATCACCCCTCCAAACAAAAAGGCCGACCAGGCGATGATGAAATAGCGTGCCACGCGCAGGCCTCGACACCAGGCGACAATCCCGGCCACGTAGATCACCACGGTGAACACCAGGGCCAGGGTGGTGGCCAGGCGCAATGCCAGGGCATAACTGGTCATCAGTGAAAGCGCCATGACCAGCGCGCCAAAGGCCATCAAGGCCAGTAGCACACGGTCGACCCAGGGGCTGTGGCGGGAAGTCTGCAGGAAGCTGCGGGCGAACTGGCTGCCGAACAAACCTGCCGAACCGATGAAGAACGGTGTCGCGGCATTGGCCCACCAGGGGCTGTCGGGCCAGAAGTACTCCACTGCGGCGCCGTTGACCGACAGCTGATAGAGACCGAAGGAAGCGATATAGAAGATGTAGTAGAGGTAGCTGGTGTCCCGCACGCTGAGGTAGATGAACAGGTTGTACACCAGCATCCCCAGCAGCACGCCGTAAATCAGCCCGAGCACATACAACCGCACCGGCTGGGCTTCCAGGTAAGCACTGCTGGACCACAGGCTCACCGGCGCCTGGATCGAGCCTTCGCTGGCCAGCCGCAGGTAGACGGTCTTGTGCTCGTGGGGAGAAAAATTCAGGTTGAACAGGTAATTGTTCTGGCGAATCTCTCGACTGTCGAAGGGCAAGGCATCCCCGGTACGACCCGCCAGGCGATAACCACCAGACTCGTCAGGGACGTACAGTTCAAGGTGGTCCAGAGGCGGATAGGCCAACTCCAGCAACCAGCTGCGTTGTGCGCTCGGGTTGGCGGGGCGATAGTCGAGGTCGATCTTCAGCCAGAACGCCGAGCGCGAATAACCGGCGTTGAGGGTGTCTTTATCGTGGGGTCTGAATTGTTCAGCCAGAGGCCCCGAGCTGACATCGGCAATGGTCGCCTCACCCCCCGCGTCTTCGAGTACTTGCATCACTCGGCCCAAGGGCAGGCGTTGAGTGAACTCGTCGAACTCGACGGCGCCAGCCAGCATCGGCAAGCTCAACAGCAACATCAGCAAATAGTGCATAAAGCCCCAGCGTGGCTTGTCCGGTGGTGTCAGGAAGTCCCCCATTTCCCTTGAGCAGACGTAGAACCGGCATGACCTGTTATTGATTTGAATCCACTCTAGCATAGCCGCTGATGGCCATTGAACACCATTGTAAGTTTTAGTCTAAAGGCTCTAGAACGGGGCTTTCAGCGCAACCCAGCGGGCTAGAGCTGTTGCTTCGGTCAAGTGGGCTGGCCGGCGCCAGATCGCCCCTCTCTTATATGTCGAGCGCCGCGAAAAAAAACGTTTGGTGGTAAGCTCGCCGCCCATGAATATCTACAGCTCTCGCCCCGTTGTCCTCTGTCTCTCCGGCCACGACCCCAGTGGTGGCGCCGGCCTGCAGGCAGATATCGAAGCCCTGCTGGCTCAGGGTTGTCATGCCGCTCCGGCTGTCACCGCGTTGACCGTGCAGGACACAGTCAATGTCAGCGACTTCCGCGTCCTGGATCGCGAGTGGGTATTGGCCCAGGCCAATGCCGTGCTCAACGACTCCACGGTAGCGGCGGTCAAGCTGGGCATGCTCGGTTCCCTGGAGATGGTCGACACCGTGGTCGAACTGCTCCAGGCCCACCCGCACCTGCCAGTGGTCTGCGATCCGGTGTTGCGCGCCGGCGGCGGTGGCCGGCTGGGCAAGGATGAAGTCGGCTACGCCATGCGCGAGCGCCTCCTGCCCCTGGCAACCATTGCCACCCCCAACCTTCCCGAAGCCCGAATTCTCGCGGAACTGCCTGAAGGCAGCGCCGACCAATGCGCCGAAAAACTTCTGTCCTTCGTCAAGCATTTGCTGATCACCGGCGGCCACGGCGATGAACACGAAGTCCACAATCGCCTGTACAGCCGTGACGGCCTGCGCAAAACCTATACCTGCCAGCGCTTGCCGGGCAGCTACCACGGCTCCGGCTGCACCCTGGCCAGCGCACTGGCCGGCCGCCTGGCCCAAGGTGAACACCTGGCCAGTGCGGTGAAGTCCGCCCTGGATTACACCTGGCGCACCCTGCGCGATGCCGAACAGCTTGGCCGTGGCCAGTTCGTTCCGCGCCGCTTGCCGCTGGATTTCTGCTCGTAATGTCATGAGGCCTGCTCAATGAAACTACGTGGTCTGTACGCCATCACCGACAGCCAACTGTTGGCCGGCAAGTTTCTGAAGTACGTGGAGGCGGCGCTGGAAGGCGGTGTCACGCTGTTGCAGTACCGCGACAAAAGCGACGACCAGGCCCGCCGACTGCGGGAAGCCGAAACCCTGCTGGCCTTGTGCGAGCGCTACAAGACCCGTTTGATCATCAACGATGATGCCGAGCTGGCGGCGCGTATCGGTGCTGGCGTGCACCTGGGCCAGACTGATGGCCCATTGACCCCGGCCCGAGCCTTGCTGGGCCGCCAGGCGATCATCGGTGCCACCTGCCACAGCCAGTTGCCACTGGCCGAGCAAGCCGCCAAGGAAGGCGCCAGCTATGTCGCCTTCGGCCGTTTCTTCAATTCCACCACCAAGCCCGGCGCGCCTGCGGCCAGCCTGGAGCTGCTGGACCAGGCCCGGGCCAGCCTGCACCTGCCGATCTGCGTGATCGGCGGCATCACCCTGGACAACGCCGCGCCACTGGTGAACCACGGCGCCGACCTGCTGGCGGTGGTCCAGGGCCTGTTCGGCGCCGAGAGCGCCGAAGAAGTGACCCGCCGCGCCCGCGCCTTCAACGCCCTATTCAACAGCTGATTTTTGAGAGCCCGATCATGTCTCGTTCCGAAACCCTGTTTGCCAACGCCCAGAAACACATCCCGGGTGGCGTCAATTCGCCTGTCCGCGCCTTCAAGAGCGTGGGCGGCACCCCGCTGTTCTTCAAACACGCAGAAGGTGCCTACGTCACCGACGAAGACGACAAGCGCTATGTCGACTACGTTGGCTCCTGGGGCCCGATGATTCTTGGCCACAGCCACCCTGATGTCCTGGACGCCGTGCGCAAGCAATTGGAACACGGCCTGTCCTACGGCGCACCGACCGCCATGGAAACCGAAATGGCCGACCTGGTGTGCTCCATCGTGCCGTCCATGGAAATGGTGCGCATGGTCAGTTCGGGCACCGAAGCCACCATGAGTGCCATTCGCCTGGCCCGGGGCTTCACCGGCCGGGACAGCATCATCAAGTTCGAAGGCTGCTACCACGGCCACTCCGACAGCCTGCTGGTGAAGGCTGGCTCCGGCGCCCTGACCCAAGGCGTGCCGAGCTCCGCCGGTGTGCCCGCGGCTTTCGCCAAGCACACCCTGACCCTGCCCTTCAACGACATTGCGGCGGTGGAAAAAATGCTCGCCGAAGTAGGCCAGGAAGTGGCCTGCATCATCGTTGAACCAGTGGCCGGCAACATGAACTGCGTACCCCCGGCACCGGGTTTCCTCGAAGGCCTGCGTCGCCTCTGCGATCAGCACGGCGTAGTGCTGATCTTCGACGAAGTGATGACCGGTTTCCGTGTTGCCCTCGGTGGCGCTCAGGCCCATTACGGCGTGACACCCGACCTGTCGACCTTCGGCAAGATCATCGGCGGCGGCATGCCGGTAGGCTGCTTCGGCGGCAAGCGCAAGATCATGGAGCACATCGCGCCCCTGGGCCCGGTCTACCAGGCCGGCACCCTGTCCGGCAACCCGCTGGCCATGGCCGCAGGCCTCACCACTCTGCGCCTGATCAGCCGCCCGGGCTTCCACGCCGAACTGAGCGACTACACCAGCCGTCTGCTCGAAGGCCTGCAACAACGCACCGATGCAGCAGGCATTCCGTTCGTCACCACCCAGGCTGGCGGCATGTTCGGCCTGTACTTCAGCGGTGCCGATGACATCGTCACCTTCGACGATGTGATGGCCAGCGACGCCAACCTGTTCAAGCGCTTCTTCCACCTGATGCTGGAAGGCGGCGTGTACCTGGCGCCGAGTGCCTTCGAAGCGGGCTTCACCTCCATCGCCCACGGCGAGGCCGAGTTGCAGCTGACGCTGGATGCGGCAGAGCGGGCATTCGCCGCCCTGAAGTAAGCGCTGGACGGCGGGCGTGTGAAACATCACGCCCGTTGTAGTCTTTACTTGAATTTTCTGCAGTGAAACCTGCAAATGCTGATGAATCCTTGGGATATAGCGCCCACGCAGCAGAAAAACGAGTAAAGACTTTGTAAGGTGGGCCCTGCTTATTTCATAATGCGCGCTTATTGGGCCCCACGCTGGGCCCCGCGCCCCTCAGAGGTAAGTCGATTCCCATGAACCGCACCGGCCGCGCCCTGACACTGGGCTGCCTGTTGCTCCTTCAGCCCCTGCTCGCGCATGCACAAGCAGGTGGCAACTCGTTGTTGATCCCGGCGCTGGGTCGCTGCACCCTCGATCCCCAGGCTCAGGACCAGGCCGAGGCCCTCACCGCCTGCCAGAAGGCCGCCGACGAGGGGGATGCCGAGGCGCAATACGAGTTGGGCGAGTTCTACTACGAGGGCAAAGGTGCGCCGCAAGATTTCAATCAAGCCCTGAGCTACTTCGAAAAGGCCTCCTTGCAAGGCCATGCCCAGGCGCAATTCAAGCTGGGCACCATGTTCTTCCACGGTGAAGGCGTGCCGGCCAATAACGTGCAGGCTTACATCGTGCTGAAGATGGCTGCGGTCAATGGCGCCGAAGACGCCCTGGACACCGCCGACGAAGTCGCCGAGCACATGCAGCGCGACGAACTGGAGGTTGCGACCCAGGTGCTGGGACAGATTTTCCGCAAATACCTGATGGAACTGCAGAGCGCCGATGGGCGTTCACCCTTCTCGCCCCTGCCGTAGGCATTTGCGCCTCAGTCGCCGGTGAGCCGGCTTCCACACAGACAACCGCCCTCCCGGAAAGACGGAGTCGGCCAGGCTTATTTTTCCGGCATCGGCATCGGGAACGGCATGACGTTGCTCACCCCGCGGGCCTCGCTGATCTTCGGCGTACCCAGGCGCTCGACTTCATCGATGCGCACGATCGAATGCATCGGCACAAAGCTGCGCACTACACCTTCGAACTGGGCCTTGAGCTTCTCCTCGCTCGGGTCAACGACCACTTGCGTGCGCTCGCCAAAGACGAACTCTTCCACTTCCAGGAAACCCCACAGATCACTCTGATAGATCTGCTTGGCGTACATTTCGAACACCTGGCCCTGGTTGAGGAAAATCACCTTGTAGATTGGAGCTTCACGTTTGGTCATGGCGGGCGGGTAACACATCGGGGGACAAAAATAGGGCGCGAACTATAGCATAGCTACCCGATGCACAACCCTAGGAACCTGTGGGCATGGCCCCTATAATGCGTGGTTCTTTGAATCACGTGATGATCCCGTCCATGGCCAAGAAGCTTTACATCGAAACCCACGGTTGCCAGATGAACGAGTACGACAGCTCGCGCATGGTGGACCTGCTGGGCGAACATCAGGCCCTGGAAGTCACCGCACGCGCCGAAGATGCGGACGTCATCCTGCTCAACACCTGCTCCATTCGCGAACGCGCCCAGGACCGGGTGTACTCCCAGCTCGGGCGCTGGCGTGAGCTCAAGCTGGCCAATCCGGACATGGTGATCGCCGTAGGCGGTTGCGTGGCCAGCCAGGAGGGCGCGGCCATCCGCGACCGCGCACCCTATGTGGACGTGGTCTTCGGCCCGCAGACCCTGCACCGCCTGCCGGAAATGATCGACGTCGCGCGCATCACCAAATTGCCGCAGGTCGACGTCTCGTTCCCGGAAATCGAAAAGTTCGACCACCTGCCCGAGCCCCGGATCGATGGCCCCAGCGCCTATGTCTCGGTGATGGAAGGCTGCAGCAAGTACTGCACCTTCTGCGTCGTGCCCTACACCCGCGGCGAAGAAGTCAGCCGGCCCTTCGACGATGTGATCGCCGAGATCATCCACCTGGCGGAAAACGGCGTCCGCGAGGTGACCCTGCTGGGCCAGAACGTCAACGGCTATCGCGGCCAAACCCACGACGGGCGCATGGCCGACCTGGCCGAATTGATTCGTGTGGTTGCCGCGATCGATGGCATCGAGCGAATCCGCTACACCACCTCACATCCGCTGGAGTTCTCCGACAGCCTGATCCAGGCGCATGCCGAAGTACCAGAACTGGTGAAGCACCTGCACCTGCCGGTGCAATCCGGCTCGGACCGGATCCTCGCGGCCATGAAGCGCAATCACACCGCCCTGGAGTACAAGTCCAAGCTGCGCAAGCTCAGGGCGGCTGTTCCGGGAATCTGCATCAGTTCGGACTTTATCGTCGGCTTCCCAGGCGAGACGGAGAAGGATTTCCAGCAGACCATGAAACTGATCGAAGACGTCGGTTTCGACTTCTCCTACTCCTTCGTCTACAGCCAACGGCCGGGAACACCGGCCGCCGACCTGGCCGACGAAACACCGGAGGCGGTGAAAAAGGAACGGCTCAACGCCTTGCAGCACCGCCTCAACCAGCAAGGTTTTGAAATCAGCCGACAAATGGTCGGCTCTACCCAGCGCATCCTGGTGACCGACTACTCGAAGAAAGACCCGGGCGAACTGCAGGGACGGACCGAGAACAACCGCATCGTCAACTTCCGCTGTGACAATCCCACGCTGATCGGCCAGTTCGCCGACGTGCACATCGACTCGGCGCAGCCTCACTCGCTGCGCGGCTCCCTGCTGCAATAACCTGGCAGGGAAAAGCCCCAGCAGCCCTTGCTCCGCATAAGAGCTTTCGCACCCAGGCTGCTGGCGTTATCCTTGAATTCATCTTAATTGCCGTTGGGCGGCTAAAAACGACCTTGAACGCACCCATAGAACCTCATCGTTTCATCCTCGAGCCCTTCGAGGCTCGCCGCTTCGCCAATCTGTGCGGGCAATTCGACGAGCATCTGCGCTTGATCGAACAGCGCCTGACGATCGAGATCCGCAACCGCGGCAATCAGTTCGAACTGATCGGCGAACCCAAGCAAACCACCTCCGCGGAAAACCTTCTGCGCCGTCTCTACCGGGAAACCAAGGGCACCGAGCTGTCGCCGGACCTGGTCCACCTGTTCTTGCAGGAGTCTGCCGTGCAAGAGCTGGACAACCCTTCGGTAGCCGATGCCGCCGTGGCCCTGCGCACCAAGAAAGGCATGATTCGCCCCCGCGGCCTGAATCAGCAGCGCTACGTCAAAGAGATCCTCGGCAACGACATCAACTTCGGCATTGGCCCGGCCGGTACCGGCAAGACCTACCTGGCCGTGGCCTGCGCCGTGGACGCCCTGGAACGCGAGCAGGTGCGACGCATCCTGCTGGTGCGCCCGGCGGTAGAAGCCGGCGAAAAGCTCGGTTTCCTGCCCGGCGACCTGGCCCAGAAGATCGACCCCTACCTGCGCCCGCTGTACGACGCCCTGTATGAAATGCTCGGCTTCGAACACGTGGCCAAGCTCATCGAACGCCAGGTCATCGAGATCGCGCCCCTGGCCTACATGCGCGGCCGCACCTTGAACAACAGCTTCATCATCCTCGATGAGAGCCAGAACACCACGGTGGAACAGATGAAGATGTTCCTGACACGGATCGGTTTCGGCTCCACTGCGGTGATCACCGGCGACATCACCCAGGTCGACCTGCCCAAGGGCACCAAGTCCGGCCTGGCCCATGTGATCAACGTACTCAAGGATGTGCCTGGTATCAGCTTCACTCACTTCATGCCCAAGGACGTGGTGCGCCATCCGCTGGTGCAACGCATCGTCGAAGCCTACGAGCGCTTCGAACTGCACGCTGCCGACGAGGCCGCCAAGGCTGCCGCAGACCGAGGCAACCGCCACGATGCTTGAGCTTGACCTGCAGCGCGCCAGCCAACAGCCGGCCCCCAGCGATGAACAGTTCCGCCAGTGGTGCGAGCTGGCCCTGCGCCAGCGCACCGCCGATTCGGAACTGACCATCCGCCTGGTGGACGAAGCAGAAGGGCGTGAGCTGAACCACACCTGGCGTCATAAGGATTACGCCACCAATGTGCTGTCATTTCCTGCCGATGTACCGGATGAGCTGCTGGATATCCCATTGCTGGGGGACCTGGTGATCTGCATTGCGGTGGTCGAGCGCGAAGCGGCTGAACAAGGCAAGGAACTTCAGGCCCACTGGGCCCATCTGGTGATTCACGGCTGCTTGCATCTGTTGGGCTACGACCATATAGATGACGACGAAGCCGAAGAAATGGAAGCGCTGGAACGAACGTTGCTTGCAGAACTGGGTCATCCGGACCCTTATGCAGACGACGAAAGCTGATCAACAACCCCCTGTAACAACCAAGGATTCAGAGCAATCGCTATGAGCGAAGATCGATCGAGCAACGGGCAAAAGTCATGGCTGGGCAAACTGACCCAGGCTTTTGCCCATGAGCCGAAAAACCGCCAGGAGCTGCTGGAGCTGCTGCGCGAAGCCCATCAGAACAAGTTGCTGGACAGCGAAGCGCTGGCCATCGTCGAAGGCGCCATCCAGGTCGCTGACCTGCAAGTCCGGGACATCATGGTTCCGCGCTCGCAAATGATCAGCATCAAGGCGACCCAGACCCCTCGGGAGTTCCTGCCCGCAGTCATCGATTCGGCGCACTCGCGCTACCCGGTGATCGGCGAAAGCCATGACGACGTGATGGGCGTCCTGCTGGCCAAGGACCTGCTGCCGCTGATCCTCAAGGAAAACGGTGACAGCTTCAACATCAAGGACCTGCTGCGCCCGGCGACCTTCGTCCCCGAGTCCAAGCGCCTGAACGTGCTGCTGCGCGAGTTCCGCGCCAACCACAACCACATGGCCATCGTCATCGACGAGTACGGCGGCGTGGCAGGCCTGGTGACCATCGAAGACGTGCTGGAACAGATCGTCGGCGACATCGAGGACGAGCATGACGTCGAGGAAGACAGCTACATCAAGCCACTGCCCAGCGGCGACTTCCTGATCAAGGCGCTGACGCCCATCGAGAACTTCAACGAGTTTTTCGACAGCGACTTTTCCGACGACGAATTCGACACCGTAGGCGGCCTGGTCATGAGTGCGTTCGGCCACTTGCCAAAACGCAACGAAATCACTGAAATCGGCGCCTATCGCTTCCGCGTGCTCAACGCCGACAGCCGGCGGATTCATCTGCTGCGCCTGACCCCCATTTCCCGCTGAGGAAACGGGTCATCTGCCCTCCCCCGCACCGCGATATCGTCTTGAGGCCACTTGCCCGGCCTCAGGCGATACAGTGCGGGGACGCATCGGCCGAGCAGCGCTGCGTGACTCGACGCTCATCTGAAACAACCCAACCATTCTCCTCGTGCCTCGCCCGGTACGACACAGGAAAGAGCTGATGAAACGCCTCTTGCAGCGCTCAACCCGCCCCGGCTGGCCCGGCAACCTGCTGGCCGTGATCGCCGGCGCCATCACCACCCTGGCCCTGGCCCCCTACAACATCTGGCCTCTGGCGCTGCTGGCAGTCGGCCTGTTCTATGCCGGGCTGCGCGAGCTGACACCGCGCCAGGCCCTGGGCCGCGGCTGGTGCTTCGGCTTCGGCCTGTTCGGGGCCGGCACCAGCTGGATCTACGTCAGCATTCACACCTATGGCGGCGCCTCGGCCCTGCTTGCCGGCCTGCTGATGCTGGCCTTCATCGCCGCCATCGCCTGGTTTTTCGCACTGCCTGCCTGGCTCTGGGCCCGCTGGTTGCGACGCAATGAAGCGCCGCTGGCGGACGCCCTGGCATTCGCGGCCCTGTGGCTGGGCCAGGAAGCCTTTCGCGGCTGGTTCCTCACCGGTTTTCCCTGGCTGTATTCCGGCTACAGCCAGCTTGACGGCCCACTGGCCGGGCTTGCGCCGCTGGGCGGCATCTGGCTGATCTCCTTCTCCCTGGCCCTCACCGCAGCGCTGCTCTACAACCTGCCGCGACTGATCAAGGCCGGGCGCAAAGCCTTCATCGTTGCGGGCGTGCTCCTGTTGGCAGCCCCCTGGGTCGTGGGCCTGGCCCTGAAAGGCCATGCCTGGACCAGCCCCGCCGGAGAGCCGCTATCGGTCGCCGCCATCCAGGGCAATATCGAACAGAGCATGAAGTGGGACCCGGCCGAGCTCAACGCCCAGCTGGCGCTGTATCGCGACATGAGTTTTCGCAGCAAGCGCGTAGACCTGCTGGTCTGGCCGGAAACCGCAGTACCGGTGCTCAAGGAGTCGGCCGAAGGCTACCTGACGATGATGGGCAACTTTGCCGCCGACCGTCATTCCGCGCTGATTACCGGCGTTCCGGTGCGCCAACTGGTACGCCATGAAAAACGCTACTTCAACGGCATCACCGTGACCGGCGAAGGGGACGGCACCTACCTCAAGCAGAAGCTGGTGCCTTTTGGCGAGTACGTGCCCCTGCAGGAAGTGCTGCGCGGCCTGATCGACTTCTTCAACCTGCCGATGTCGGACTTCGCCCGCGGCCCGGCCGACCAGCCTCTGCTGCAGGCCAAGGGCTATCAGATAGCGCCGTTCATCTGCTACGAAGTGGTCTACCCCGAATTCGCCGCCAGCCTTTCGGCCCGTAGCGACCTGCTGCTGACCATCAGCAATGACACCTGGTTCGGCACTTCCATCGGCCCCCTGCAACACTTGCAGATGGCGCAGATGCGCGCCCTGGAAGCCGGGCGCTGGATGATTCGCGCGACCAACAACGGCGTCACCGGGCTGATCGATCCGTTCGGCAGGATCACGGTACAGATTCCCCAGTTCGAACGCGGCATTCTGTACGGCGAGGTCGTGCCCATGCACAACCTGACGCCGTATCTGCAATGGCGCTCCTGGCCGCTGGTGGTGCTCTGCGCCCTGCTGTTTGGCTGGGCCTTGCTGGCCAGCCGTATTGCCAAGACCGTTTGAGGGCCCTCGCTGGCAATCCGGCTCCCGAGGGAGCCGGATTGCCATCAGCGATAGAACAACCGGTAGCCCAATTGGCCCACTGCCTCATTGAGCAACTGGCCACTCTGCCAGATCGACTTGAACTCAGGCATCCAGCCTCCCAGCGGACGGGCGTTATCCACTCCCAGGAACCCCACGGGTGCAGGCACCACTTCAAACCCGGCGTGCTCGAAACTCCACACCGAGCGGGGCATGTGCCAGGCCTGGGTCACCACCACCACACGCTTGATCCCCAATGGCAGCAGGACCTCGGCGCTGAACTGCGCGTTCTCCCAGGTAGTGCGGCTGCGGCCTTCCTGCCAGCGCACCGTCACGCCAAAGTCATCGAGCAGGGATTGCGCCATCAACGCAGCCTCGGTGGGCGGCGTACCGTAATGCAGGCCGCCACTGGTCAGCACCGGCAGCCCGGAGACCTTGGCCAGGCGCGCGGCATAGCGTTCGCGCTCCAGGCCCACGCCGGTGGGCTGGTCGGAGCCCCACGCCGGATCGCCCCGCTCTCGCCCCGAACCCAGCACCACAATCACATCCGCCTGCTCGGCCAGGCTCGCCCATTGGCTTTGCGGCAAGGGCGGCAGGCGCTCCAGGCTGCGCGCGCCCCACTCCACCATGACCGGCAGGCTCATCAGCCAGAAACCGCCCAGCCCCAAGGCAAAACACCAACCTGCCAGCCGTGGCCGGGAACGGCGCAAGCCCCAGGCAAGCAGCAGCAACAGCAATAGAATGCCGGGCGGCAGCAGCAACTGTTTGATGAAATAGCGAAAAGGCATCGAGCATCTCCAACAAGATGCCCGAAGCCTAAAGGGGATACCTGTCCGGCAACAACCAATGCCTGGTATTTTTGCTCCCGAGGTCCTCGGCCGCGACCTCGCTCGACCCGACAAGGGGCCCTGGGACCTACTTGAACTGCTGAGATCGGACTTTCACCGATGCCTTGACGGGCGCCTGATCCTTCAGCCAAATGATCTTGGCCGAACGAGGCACCTCCTGGTGTTGCAGACTGCCCATTGGATTGATCTGCATTTCACGTTGATGGCGGGCCAGATAGGCCCTGATCAATTCAAACTCCGCCCGGCTCAAACCCCGCAGCTCCAGCTCGATAGGCCGCTCATTGCGCAGTCGATCCGCCGTTTTTGCCGCATCCAGGGCCAGAGCCAGTCGATTGAGGAGCCTTTCATACACCTCCGGTTCTGTTGCTTTTCGCTGCGATTCAAGCATCCGTTCACCTCATCGAAGATAAGACTCACTCCCCTTTTTGAGCTTAGTCGGACAGCCGAAAGCGACGCGCCGCCGCGACCAACGGCCCGCCCGAGCAATCAGGGTTTCCCTCGGCAGAGTGCGGTCATGTATGCTACGGCGCTTCCTGTAACTCCACTTCCAGCTCCATCGGGCACTGAAAAACGCCGCATTTGGCGTCATCGCCACCCGAAGTTGCGTTGAAGAGGATTAGGCCACCCCTATTCAGTACAAAAGTAGCCATGCACGAACACTATCAGCCCCGTGAAATCGAAGCCGCCGCCCAGTCGTTCTGGGACGAGCAAAAGTCCTTTGAAGTCAGTGAACAGCCAGGCAAGGAAACTTACTACTGCCTATCGATGTTCCCTTACCCCAGCGGCAAGCTACACATGGGGCACGTGCGCAACTACACCATCGGCGACGTGATCTCCCGCTACCAGCGCATGCAAGGCAAGAACGTTCTGCAACCCATGGGTTGGGACGCCTTCGGCATGCCGGCGGAAAACGCCGCGATGAAAAACAACGTGGCTCCCGCCAAGTGGACCTACGAAAACATCGCCTACATGAAGACCCAGCTGCGCAGCCTGGGCCTGGCGGTGGACTGGTCCCGCGAGGTCACCACCTGCAAGCCGGACTACTACCGCTGGGAACAGTGGCTGTTCACCCGCCTGTTCGAAAAAGGCGTGATCTACCGCAAGAACGGTACCGTGAACTGGGACCCCATCGACCAGACCGTGCTGGCCAACGAACAGGTGATCGACGGCCGCGGCTGGCGTTCCGGCGCGCTGATCGAAAAGCGCGAAATTCCGATGTACTACTTCAAGATCACCGCCTACGCGGATGAACTGCTGGAGAGCCTCGACGAACTGCCGGGCTGGCCCGAGCAGGTCAAGACCATGCAACGCAACTGGATCGGCAAGTCCCGTGGCATGGAAGTGCAATTTCCCTACGACCAGGCCTCCATCGGCGAAGCCGGGACCCTGAAAGTCTTCACCACCCGTCCAGACACCCTGATGGGCGCGACCTACGTTGCCGTGGCAGCCGAGCACCCGCTGGCCACCCTGGCAGCACAGGACAACCCCGAGCTGCAGGCCTTCATCGCCGAATGCAAGGGTGGCAGCGTCGCCGAAGCCGACATGGCGACCCAGGAAAAGAAAGGCCTGCCGACTTCGCTGTTCGTCGAGCACCCGTTGACCGGTGAAAAACTCCCGGTCTGGGTCGCCAACTACGTGCTCATGCACTACGGCGACGGCGCAGTCATGGCGGTACCGGCCCACGATGAGCGCGACTTCGAGTTCGCCACCAAGTACAACCTGCCGATCAAGGCCGTGGTACGCACCAGCGCTGGCGATGAAACTCCGGCGCCCTGGCAGGACGCTTACGGCGAGCATGGCGAGCTGATCAACTCCGGCGAGTTCAACGGCCTGGACTTCCCTGGCGCGTTCGATGCCATCGAAGTGGCGCTGCTGAAGAAGAACCTCGGCCAATCGCGCACCCAGTTCCGCCTGCGAGACTGGGGCATCAGCCGCCAGCGCTACTGGGGCTGCCCGATCCCGATCATCCACTGCGACAGCTGCGGCGATGTACCCGTCCCGCAAGAGCAGTTGCCGGTGGTATTGCCGGAAGACGTGGTTCCCGATGGCGCCGGTTCGCCACTGGCCCGCATGCCCGAGTTCTACGAGTGCAACTGCCCGAAATGCGGAGCACCTGCCAAGCGCGAAACCGACACCATGGACACCTTCGTCGAGTCCTCGTGGTACTACGCCCGTTACGCCTCGCCGCACTTTGAAGGCGGCCTGGTAGATCCGGCCGCAGCCAACCACTGGTTGCCGGTGGATCAGTACATCGGCGGTATCGAACACGCCATCCTGCACCTGCTCTACGCGCGCTTCTTCCACAAGCTGATGCGTGACGAAGGCCTGGTGAGTTCCAACGAGCCGTTCAAGAACCTGCTCACCCAGGGCATGGTGATTGCCGAGACCTACTACCGTCGCGAAGCCAATGGCAGCTACACCTGGTACAACCCGGCGGATGTCGAGCTGGAGCGTGACAGCAAGGCCAAGATCATTGGCGCCAAACTCATCTCCGACGGCCTGCCGGTGGAGATCGGTGGCACCGAGAAGATGGCCAAGTCGAAGAACAACGGTGTAGACCCGCAATCGATGATCGAACAATACGGCGCCGATACCTGCCGCCTGTTCATGATGTTCGCCTCGCCGCCCGACATGAGCCTGGAATGGTCCGACTCCGGCGTTGAAGGTGCGCACCGCTTCCTCAAGCGCGTCTGGCGCCTGGCCCAGGCCCACGTCAGCCAGGGGCTGCCGGGGGCTCTGGATGTAGCGACCCTGAGCGACGAGCAGAAAGCCATTCGCCGTGCAATCCACCTGGCCATCAAGCAGGCCAGCCAGGACGTAGGCCAGCATCACAAATTCAACACCGCCATCGCCCAGGTGATGACTCTGATGAACGTCCTGGAAAAAGCGCCGCAAGGCAGCGAACAGGACCGTGCACTGCTGCAGGAAGGCTTGCAGACCGTAGCCCTGTTGCTCGCCCCGATCACTCCGCATATCAGCCATGAGCTGTGGGGCCAACTGGGTCAAAGCGGCGCGATCATCGATGCCGGCTGGCCAGCATTGGACGAAAGCGCGCTGGTGCAGGACAGCCTGCAACTGGTGATCCAGGTCAACGGCAAACTGCGTGGCCAGATCGAAATGCCAGCCAGCGCCAGCCGTGAAGAAGTCGAAGCGGCCGCTCGCAGCAACGAGAACGTACTGCGCTTCACCGAAGGTCTTACGATTCGCAAGGTCATCGTGGTGCCGGGCAAACTGGTCAACATCGTCGCCAGCTAATTGGATCAGGCGCCCGGTCCGGGATCGGGCGCCGAATAAAACCTCCAGGGCCACAAGGTTGGCCCATCTGGTTTCAAGGGGAGCAATACATGATCAAACGTAATCTGCTGGTGATGGGCCTGGCCGTGCTGCTGAGCGCCTGTGGCTTCCAGCTGCGCGGCACAGGCACCAACGAGCTGACAGTCAAAGAACTCGACCTGAGCGCCCGGGATGCCTACGGCACTACCGTCAAGATGCTCAAGCAGCAACTGGAATCCAGCGGCGTCCAGGTCCATGCCGGTGCACCCTATAAGCTGGTACTGCTGAATGAGGAAAGTTCTCAGCGCACTCTCAGTTATACCGGGGGGGGCGCCTCCGCAGAGTACGAAATCGGCACCACTCTGAGCTACGAGATCCTTACACACGACAACCTGCATCTGCTCAGCGACAAACTGGAAGTGCAGAAAGTCTTCCTGCACGACGGCAACAACATCACCGGCTCCGACCAGGAGTCTGCCGAGACCCGCAAGGAAATGCGTCGCGACCTGATCCAGCGCATGCTGATTCGTCTGCAATTGCTGACCCCGGACCAGCTTGCCCAACTGCAGGCGACCGCCGAAGCCAAGGCCAAGGCAGAAGCCGACGCCCTGGAAGCCGCACGCAAGGCTGAGGCGGAAACACCGCAACAGTCCCCTATGGAACTGCCGAACCAGTAAGCCATGCGGGGCGTTCCGGCGCCCCCCTGGCACCCGCCTATGAAACTCGCCCCTGCCCAACTCGGCAAACACCTGCAAGGCACTCTCGCGCCGATCTACGTGATCAGCGGCGATGATCCCCTGCTTTGCCAGGAAGCCGCCGACGCCATTCGCTCTGCCGTACGCCAGCAGGGGTTCGATGAGCGCCAGGTATTCAGCGCCGACGCCAGTTTCGACTGGGGCACCCTGCTGCAAGCAGGCGCCAGCATGTCGCTGTTCGCCGAAAAACGCCTGCTGGAATTGCGCCTGCCCTCGGGCAAGCCTGGTGACAAGGGCGCAGCAACGCTGATCGAATACTGTTCGCGGCCTGCCGAAGACACAGTGCTGTTGATCAGCCTGCCCAAACTCGATGGCAGCGCGCAGAAAACCAAATGGGGCAAGGCGCTGGTCGAGGGTACCCAGACTCAGTTCGTACAGATCTGGCCGGTGGATGCCAACCAGCTGCCGCAGTGGATTCGCCAGCGCCTGTCCCAGGCCGGCTTGTCCGCCAGCCAGGATGCCGTCGAATTGATCGCCGCCCGGGTCGAAGGCAACCTGCTGGCTGCCGCCCAGGAAATCGAGAAGCTCAAGCTGATGGCCGAGGGCGGCCAGATCACCGTCGAAACGGTCCAGGCGGCGGTGGCCGACAGTGCCCGCTTCGACGTATTCGGCCTGGTGGACGCCATCCTCAATGGTGAAGCGGCCCATGCCCTGCGCATGCTGGAAGGCTTGCGCGGCGAAGGCGTGGAACCACCGGTGATTCTCTGGGCACTGTCCCGGGAACTGCGCCTGCTGGCCAACCTGGCCCTGCAGTTCAGCCAGGGCGTGCCATTGGACAAGGTCTTCAGCCAGGCTCGCCCGCCCGTCTGGGACAAACGCAAACCCCTGATGAGCAAAGCCCTGCAGCGCTACTCCGCACAACGCTGGGGCCAACTGCTGCTCGATGCCCAGCGCATTGATGCGCAGATCAAGGGACAGGCCAGTGGCTCGCCCTGGAGCAGCCTGAGCCGCTTATCGCTGCTGATGGCCGGCCAGCGCCTGGCGCTTGCGGCCGAGTAAAGCGGCCACCCCGTCACGCTTACAATTTTCTGCATCCATGATGCTGGACAGCGGCCCGACTCTGGCCGATGATCTGCGCCGCAACACCTCCCTCCCAAAGTGAGTATTGAGCATGAGCAAGCCATCCAAGCATGGCCCCAACAAGGCCAAATCCATCGTCGCCCAGCCACTGTTCCGCAGCCGTCAGGAACGCCCGGCCAAGGGCAAAGGCAGCTACCGCCGCGAAGCCTTCCAGTCTAAAAGCTGGGAGGCTTCTTACTTTCTGGCTGCCTGAAGCCCAGAACCCCGCCGGCATGATAAGGTCTGCACCTGATTGTTATTCTCTCTGGACCCGTGCATGCCCTTTTGTCTTTCCCGTCGTTGGCACATGCGCCAACTGATCGCCGCCTCCAGCCTTATTCTGCTAGTCGCCTGCGCGGAAAAACCCACCGCCGCCGACGCCCAGCCACTGCCCAGCCTCCAGGCAGCCCCTCTTGCCGCACCTGCCACTGTCGCGCCCCTGACCGTCGACAACCTGGATATCCAGCCCACCCAGACCTTTGACCAATGGTTGAACGCCTTCCGCGCCGAAGCCTTGGGCGCCGGTATCCGTGCCGAAGTATTTGATCGCGCCTTTGCCGGTGTGACCCCGGACATGAGCGTGATCAAGGCCGACCGCAGCCAGCCCGAGTTCAGCCGCCCAGTGTGGGAATACCTGGAGGGGGCGCTGTCCCCGGTCCGGGTACGCAAGGGCCAGGCGCTGCTGGTGCAGTACAGCGACATCCTGCAACGGATCGAACAGCGCTACGGCGTCGACCGCCAGGCATTGGTGGCGGTGTGGGGCATGGAAAGCAATTTCGGCGATTTCCAGGGCAACAAATCGGTCATTCGCTCCCTGGCCACCCTGGCCTATGAAGGTCGGCGCCCGGCGTTTGCCAACAGCCAATTGATCGCTGCGCTGCAGATCATCCAGCATGGTGATATACAGCCCGAGAAAATGCTCGGCTCCTGGGCCGGAGCCATGGGCCAGACCCAGTTCATTCCCACCACCTACAACACCCACGCCGTGGACTTCGACGGCGATGGCCGCCGGGATATCTGGAACAGCCCGGCCGATGCACTGGCCTCCACCGCGCACTATCTGCAGAGTTCCGGCTGGCAACAGGGACAGCCCTGGGGTCTTGAAGTACAGCTCAACAGTGGTTTCGACTACGCCCTGGCCGACGCCTCCACCCGCAAGAGCGTGGGCGAATGGATGCGCCTGGGCATGACTCCTGCCAATGGCAAGGCCCTGCCTTACGGCTCGGAACACCTGTCGGCCTCACTGCTCTTGCCAGCGGGTTACCGCGGCCCGGCGTTCCTGATCCTGGACAACTTCCGGGCAGTGCTCAAATACAACAACTCCTCGTCCTATGCCCTGGCGGTGAACCTGCTCTCCGAACGCTTCGGCGGAGCCGGCCAGATCAGCGGCAGCTGGCCCAAGGAGGACCTGCCCCTGAGCCGCTCCGAGCGCATCGAGCTACAGACACTGCTCAGTGCCAACAGCTATGACGCCGGCAATCCCGACGGCATCATCGGCGCCAACACCCGCAAGGCCATTCGCAATGCCCAACAGGCACTGGGCTGGCCCGCGGATGGCTATCCGACCCACAAGCTGCTGGAAAGCCTGCGCAATCGTTAGGGCCCGCTCCGGCGCAGGGGAAACACTCCCCTCGCCGGCCCTGCGATTACTTGAAGACCACATCCTGCGCCAGGGTCAGTTCCCTGGCTCCCGCATCCAGCCTGACCAGCGCGCCCATGGGCAAGGTCAGGTTGGGGTCGCAGTGACCACTGCGCCATCCCGCCAGCACCGGAATCCGCAGCGGTTCGAAGGTCTGCTTGAGCAAAGCGCACAACGCCGCAAAATCCACACCGGCCACATCCCCCACCAATACCCCACGCAGATTTTCCAGCTTGCCGGCCAGACGCAGGTGATTGAGCAGGCGATCTATGCGGTACAGCGGCTCATTGACATCCTCGATAAACAGGATGATGCCGTCGGTATTGATCTCATACGGGGTGCCCAGGGTACTGGCGATCAGCGACAGGTTCCCGCCCAGCAGGGAGCCCAGCGCAATACCCGGCTCGATGGTGGTCAAGGGGAAGGCCACGGGATGGGGCAGCAGGCTGCCAGCCCGGGCCTGGCCTCGAAGCAGATTGAAAAAGGAGGCCTCGGTGGGCGCCTGCTTGTCGCCCAGCAGGTCGGCGTTGAGCATCGGCCCGTGAAAGCTCACAAAGCCGGCATAACGGTTGATCGCCAGGTGCAGGGCGGTGATATCACTGTAGCCGACAAAGGGCTTGGGATTGCGCCGCAACAGATCGAAATCGATCTTGTCCAGCAGGCGGGGGCTGCCGTAGCCGCCACGCAGGCACAGAATGGCGTCTATGTCCGTGTCGGCGAAAGCCTCATGCAGATCCTTGAGGCGCGCTTCGTCGCTACCGGCCAGGTACCCCTCCTGCAACCCGACACCCGGGAAGATCCGTAGGCTGTATCCCCTGGAGCGCATCCATTGGTGGGCTTTTTCAGTATCCAGCGCTGCGGGACCGGCAGGTGCAATAAGGCCGATAACGCCTTCTGCGGCCAGCGCCGGCACCGGCAGGTGGGCGTTCAGCGCAGCAGTCGGTTGGATAGGCATGCAGATTCTCCCTGTGTGAATTCACCCAAGCACAGTAGCCATGAATGGTGTCAAACAGAAGAGGCGGGATTTAAAAAGCGGCGGGCGCTGCGAAAGTGCTCGAAAGAGCCGGGGAACTGCCCGCAAGACGTGCGCCTTGCGGGCAGGCAGATCAGGAAACCAGGCCTGCCTTGGCCAGTTTCGCTTGTTCGTCGGCATGGTACGAAGAACGTACCAGCGGGCCGGAAGCAACGTTCTTGAACCCCATCCGATAACCTTCCTCGGCGAACCAGGCGAAGGTGTCAGGGTGCACGAAGCGCTGGACCGGCAGGTGGTTGCGCGACGGTTGCAGGTACTGGCCAAGGGTCAGCATGTCGATGTCGTGCTCGCGCATGCGCTTCATGACCTCGATGACTTCGTCATCGGTTTCACCCAGGCCCAGCATCAGCCCGGACTTGGTGGGCACATGCGGCACCAGTTGCTTGAATTTCTGCAGCAGGGTCAGCGACCACTGGTAGTCCGAGCCAGGACGGGCGGCCTTGTACAGGCGCGGCACGGTTTCCAGGTTGTGGTTGAACACGTCCGGCGGCGTGGCGGCGGTGATTTCCAAGGCAACATCCATGCGGCCACGGTAGTCGGGAACCAGGGTTTCCAACTGCACGTTCGGCGACAACTTGCGGATTTCACGGATGCAGTCGGCAAAGTGCTGGGCACCACCGTCACGCAGGTCATCGCGGTCCACCGAGGTGATCACCACGTATTTCAGGCGCAGATCGGCGATGGCCACCGCCAGGTTCATCGGCTCGTCGACATCCAGAGGCTTCGGACGGCCATGACCAACGTCACAGAAGGGGCAGCGACGGGTGCAGATGTCGCCCATGATCATGAAGGTCGCGGTGCCACCGGAGAAGCACTCGCCCAGGTTCGGGCAGGACGCCTCTTCGCAGACGCTGTGCAGCTTGTGCTTGCGCAGCAGCTGCTTGATCCGATCGACTTCCGGGGAGACGGGGATGCGTACGCGAATCCAGTCCGGTTTCTTCGGCAGTTCGGTAGTCGGAATGATCTTCACCGGAATGCGCGCGACCTTTTCCGCACCGCGCAATTTGACGCCGGTTTCAACTTTCGGACGGGCCGCTCGCTCGGAGATATCCAGCGTCGGGATCAGGGTTTGAACAGCGTCTTGCGCAGTAGTCATATCAGTCGATTCCGCCCGTTAGGGTCGTCTGCTCAGCATAGTCGAGGTGTTTGACGAGCTGCGCACGCAGCCGGGCACTTACCTCGGCAAATTCAATCGGCCCTGCATGGTCGCTCAGCTGGGTCATCGCCAACCCGGCATAACCACAGGGGTTAATCCGTCGAAACGGCTGCAAATCCATGTCCACGTTCAAGGCCAGACCGTGAAAAGAGCATCCGTGACGGATACGCAGGCCCAGGGAGGCGATTTTCGCCCCATTGACGTAGACGCCCGGTGCATCGGGCTTGGCCGCCGCCGGCACGCCGTAGCTGGCCAGCAGCTCGAT
Source organism: Pseudomonas sp. JV245A (assembly GCF_032424515.1). Lineage (NCBI taxonomy): Bacteria > Pseudomonadati > Pseudomonadota > Gammaproteobacteria > Pseudomonadales > Pseudomonadaceae > Pseudomonas > Pseudomonas sp. JV245A. The sequence goes on along the minus strand of NZ_VYKE01000003.1, from coordinate 16,154 downwards.
CAGGCAGTGCTCCATGCGGTTGACCAGGTCCCGCACACCGAAACCTAATCGGCGCACATCCAGCAGCAGGTAGGCCACCAGCTGGCCAGGGCCGTGATAGGTCACCTGGCCGCCGCGGTCCACCTGCACCACGGGGATATCCCCCGGGAGCAGCAGGTGCTCGGCCTTGCCGGCCTGGCCCTGGGTGAATACCGGCGGATGCTGCACCAGCCAGACCTCATCCGGTGCATCGCTACCGCGTTCATTGGTAAAGCGCTGCATCGCTTGCCAGACCGGCTCGTAAGCCATCTGGCCAAGCTCACGAAAGCCCAGCGTCTGTGGCATCACAGCACCATGTGGACGACACCGGTAGCACGCAGGGCACTATTGATATCACGCAGTTGGTCTTCACCGGTGGCGGTGATGTGCAGTTGTACGGTGGTGTACTTGCCGTTGCTGCTTTGACGCTCGGCCAGGGACTTGATGTCCAGCTTGGCGTACTTGGCAAGGATCTCGATCACGGTGTCCTTGAAGCCGACAACCGTGTCACCGATCACCTTGATCGGATAGTCATCGACGGGAAACTCAATCTTGTGCGACTTAACGTCAGTGTCTGTCATGGCAGTAACGGCCTCGTATAGCCGGACGACGGACATGGCCCCCGCTCCACTGGGGAACGAGGGCCACGCAGGTCGACAATATCAGTTGAACAAGCCGTAGAAGAATAGACGGATGCTATCCCACATGCGACGGAAGATACCACCTTCGTCGACCGCTTCCAGGGCGATCAGGTCAGCGCTGTGCACCACCTTGTCGTCCAGTTTCACTTCGACTTTACCAATCACGTCGCCCTTGGCGATCGGCGCGACCAGTTGCGGGTTCATGGTCATGCTGGCGGCGAGCTTTTTCAACTGGCCTTTAGGCATAGTCATGGTCAGGTCTTCGGCCAGACCGGCCTTGACCTGATGAGTGGTGCCCTTCCAGACCTGGGCCTGGGCCAGCTCGGTGCCCTTCTGGTAGAAGGTCTGGGTTTCGAAGAAACGGAAACCGTAAGTCAGCAGCTTCTGGGTTTCAGCAGCACGAGCCTGTTCGCTGTTGGTACCGAACACCACGGCGATCAGGCGCATGCCATCACGCACCGCCGAGGACACCATGCAGTAGCCGGCTTCGTCGGTATGGCCGGTCTTCAGGCCATCAACGGTCTTGTCGCGCCACAGCAGCAGGTTGCGGTTGGGTTGCTTGATGCCGTTCCAGAAGAACTCCTTCTGCGAGTAGATCGCGTAGTGCGCAGGGTCTTCGTGGATGATCGCGCGAGCCAGCACCGCCATGTCGTGGGCCGACGAGTAATGCTCTGGGTTCGGCAGGCCGGTAGGGTTCATGAAGTGGCTGTTGCTCATGCCCAGGTCGGTAGCCGTCTTGTTCATCATGTCGGCGAACGCGTCTTCGCTACCGGCGATATGCTCGGAAACCGCGACGCTGGCGTCGTTGCCCGACTGGATGATGATGCCGTGCAGCAGGTCGCTGACGGTGACTTGCGAACCCACCTTGATGAACATCCGCGAGCCGCCGGTACGCCAGGCGTTCTCGCTGACGGTCACCGGATCGTTCTCGCCGATCTGGCCGCGACGGATTTCCAGGGTCGCGATGTAGGCGGTCATCAGCTTGGTCAGGCTGGCCGGCGGCAGGCGCTGGTCACCATTGTTCTCCACCAGCACGTTACCGCTGCTGGCGTCCATGAGCACATAGGATTTGGCGGCCAGTTGCGGTGGCGACGGCATCGCTTCGACCGCCCAGGCGGCGGGCGTGATGATCAGCGGGACAAGCAGGCACAGGCGTTTGGCAAAGGTGGTGATGTTCATCCGTCTCTCGAAGTTGCTAATGGAAACTTGCCCTTGCGGGCAAAACTATTTCAGACAGCCTTCTAAAGGGCTGTCGCGTGTGCAGTTGTTCACTCACTGACCCTTGCCGGGCTTTTGTTGTTCGACGAGCCAACAACCAGGACCCACCCCCCAATACCGCAAGCGGATCTTCAATCTTCAGTATTCTTACTCGGCAGAGACCACGCTGGCCTGCCCAAGGTTCGCCAGGCGTACGCTGTTCTGCGCTTGCTGGGCCTCACCCGGCGTGCCGAATGGCCCCAGGCGGACCCGATGCAGCGTCTGTTGATTGCGGACGATCGAGCTGATGAACACCGGGGCGCTCACCATGCCACTCAATTTCGACCTCAACAGCTCGGCAGCGTCAGGGTTGGCGAAGGCGCCCACCTGCAGATACTGGCCAGAAGCTGCTGCCGTGTTTTTCACTTGTACGGGAACCACAGCCGCCGCGTGCTGCTGGGGCGGCGGGGTCCATTGTTCGACAGTGCCGGCCGAGGCCGTGACCACCGGCGCGCTATTCTGCGCCACTTGCGGCTCGTTGAGCATCAGCGGCGCCGGGCGGCCACGCTGAGCCCACCATTGCTGCGGATCGATGCCCTCGACCTTGACCCGGGCGGTGCCGGTCTCGGCATAGCCGAGCTTCTTGGCCGCGGCGTAGGAAAGGTCGATGATCCGGTCGGAATAGAACGGCCCACGGTCGTTGACCCGCAGGATCACGCTGCGATTGTTGTCCAGGTTGGTGACCTTCACGTAACTGGGCAACGGCAGGGTCTTGTGCGCGGCACTCATGCCGTACAGGTCATAGACCTCGCCATTGGCGGTGTTCTGGCCGTGGAACTTGGTGCCATACCAGGACGCCGTGCCGGAGGCCACGTAGTTCTTCGATTCCTGGATGGGGAAATAGGTCTTGCCCAGTACCGTGTAGGGGTTGGCCTTGTAGGGGCCGGTATGCAGGGTCGGGGTCGCATCGGGGATGCGCGAAACGTCGACATCCCACCACGGCGCGCCATCCTTGTGGGCGCGGTTGACGTCCAGGCCCGGCATGGAACGCACAGCGGTGGAAGATTTCTGCTGCGGCGAGCGACTCGTCGAGCAACTGACCACCAGCAAGGACAACGCGGCAAAAGCCACCAGCTTCAGGGGTTTGCGAATTGGCATTGCCAGCATTACTTGACGCCCCGTGCTTGGACCAGCTGTTCAGACAACTGATGTACGGCCATGGCGTACATCACGCTGCGGTTATAGCGAGTGATCGCGTAAAAATTCTTCAGGCCCATCCAGTATTCCGGGCCATTGTCACCTTCCAGACGGAAAGCGGTGACCGGCATATCATCGCGCAGCGCATCATGACTCGACCAGCCCAGGGCCCGCAACTCCCCGACGGTTTTCGTCGGTTCGATCCCGGTGGTCAAGCCTTCATCTACCCGATCGCCACGCACATCGGCGCGACTGACCACCGGTTCGCCGGCCACCCAGCCGTGGCGTTTGAAATAGCTGGCCACACTGCCGATGGCATCATCGGGGTTGGTCCAGATATTGATGTGGCCGTCACCGTCGAAGTCCACCGCATAAGCCCGAAAACTGCTGGGCATGAACTGTGGTAGGCCCATGGCTCCGGCGTAGGAACCCTTGAGGCTCAATGGATCGACCTGCTCCTCACGCGCCAGCAGCAGAAACTCGCGCAGTTCCTTGCGGAAGAACTCGGCACGGGGCGGATAATCGAAACCCAGGGTGGACAATGCGTCGATCACCCGGTAATTCCCGGTATTTCGACCGAAAAAGGTTTCAACGCCGATGATCGAGACAATTACCTGGGCCGGTACGCCATATTCCTGCTCGGCGCGGGCCAGCACCGCTTCATGCTGGCGCCAGAAATCCACACCGCGGGCAATGCGCGCGTCGGTGATGAACATCGGCCGGTATTCCTTCCACTGCTTGACCCGCTCGGCGGGCCGCGAAATGGCGTCAAGAATCGACTGCTTGCGCTCGGCCTCGCGGAACACAGCCATCAGCTGCTCCCCGGCAAAACCATAGTCCCGAGTCATTTCGCCCACGAATTCGGCCACCTGGGGCGAACCTTCGTAATCACCGGCGAACGCGGGCTGCGCTGCACCAAGGATGCTTACCAGACCGACCCACGGCGCCTGCCGAGCGGCCCAGCCACGCATTGCTTGCATTGAATTCTTCACCTTAATCAAACCTGCGCGATCCACTTGCGATGGGTATGGATCGACATCAAAACCCCAAACGCTGACAGTAGCGTCACCAGCGAAGTTCCTCCGTAGCTAATGAACGGCAACGGCACCCCTACGACCGGCAACAAGCCACTGACCATACCGATGTTGACGAAAACGTAAACAAAAAACGTCATGGTCAGGCTGCCCGCGAGCAATTTGCCAAACAGTGTCTGGGCCTGGGCGGTGATCACCAGCCCGCGCCCGATCAGCAGCAGGTAGATCAGCAGCAGCGCACAGATGCCCACCAGGCCGAACTCCTCGCCCATGACAGCGATAATGAAGTCGGTGTGGCTCTCCGGCAAAAAGTCCAGGTGCGACTGGGTGCCCAGCAGCCAGCCCTTGCCGAACACCCCACCGGAGCCGATGGCGGCCTTGGACTGGATGATGTTCCAGCCGGTGCCCAGCGGATCGCTCTCCGGGTCGAGGAAAGTCAGGATCCGCTGCTTCTGGTAGTCATGCATGATGAAGAACCACATGGCGATGGCCACGGGAACCGCAGCCGCCAGCACGCTGAGGATCCAGCGCCAGCGCAGGCCGCCCATGAACAGCACGAAGGTGCCGCCGGCCAGGATCAGCAAGGCCGTACCCAGGTCAGGCTGACGCACGATCAGGATGAACGGAATGCCAATCAGCACCAGGCTGATCCCCACATGCTTGAGATGGGGTGGCAGGGTGCGCTTGGACAGGTACCAGGCGATGGTCGCCGGCATGATGATCTTCATGAACTCCGACGGCTGGAAGCGGATCACCCCGGGGATGTTGATCCAGCGGGTCGCCCCCATGGCGTTGTGGCCCATGACATCTACCACCACCAGCAGCACCACGCCGAACACGTAGCCCAGCGGCACCCAGCGGGCCATGAAGCGCGGCTCGAACTGGGCGATGACGATCATCGACACCAGTCCGATACCGAATGAAGTGGCCTGCTTGGCCAGCAGGTCCCAACTCTTGCCGCTGGCGGAATACAGCACGAACAGGCTGCCGGCAGCCAGGGTCAGCAGCAGCACCAGCAGCGGGCCATCAATATGCAGGCGCTGCAACAGCGTCGCGCGACGACGCATCACATCCTCACTGGAGAGGATGCGGTCAAAATTACTCTTCACGGGCCGTAGCCTCCGCGCTGATAGGGCTGGCGAACTCGGGCTTGAGCTGGCCGTCCTGGCCGAGAAGCCAGGCATCCATCACCTGACGCACTACCGGTGCCGCGACGCCGGAGCCCGACTCACCGTTCTCGACCATGACCGAGACCACGATCTTGGGGTTTTCCGCCGGAGCGAAGCCGACGAACAAGGCGTGGTCACGATGCCGTTCCTGGACCTTGGAGCGGTCGTACTTCTCGCCCTGCTTGATCGCCACCACCTGGGCGGTACCACTCTTGCCGGCAATCCGATACGGCGAACCGGCCGCGGCCTTGCGCGCGGTGCCCCGGGCACCGTGCATCACCTGCTGCATGCCATGGTTGACCTTCGTCCAGTCCGAGGGGTCACGCAGGACAATGTCCGGCATCGGGTTGTGATCCACCGGCTTCTCGCCCTCGATGCTTTTGGCCAGGTGGGGCCGGTTCCACTTGCCCTTGCTGGCGACCAGGGCGGTGGCCTGGGCCAGTTGCAACGGCGTGGACTGCATGTAGCCCTGGCCGATCCCGAGAATCAGGGTCTCCCCCGGGAACCAGGCCTGGCGCCGGGTGGCGCGCTTCCATTCGCGGGTCGGCATCAAGCCCGGCGACTCCTCGAACATGTCCAAAGAGACCTTCTGGCCGATACCGAACTTGCTCATGTAGGCGGACAGCCGGTCGATCCCCAGCTTGTGGGCCAGGTCGTAGAAATAGGTGTCGTTGGACCGCATGATCGCGGTATCCAGGTCGACATAACCGTCACCGGTACGGTTCCAGTTGCGGTACTTGTGGTCGTAGTTGGGCAACTGGTAGTAGCCCGGGTCGTAGACCCGGGTCGAAGCCGTGACCACGCCGGCATCCAGCCCGGCAATGGCCACCGCCGGCTTGATGGTCGAACCCGGCGGATAGAGGCCCCGCAGCACCCGGTTGAACAGCGGCCGGTCGATGGAATCGCGCAGCTCGGCATAGGCCTTGAAGCTGATGCCGGTGACGAACAGGTTGGGGTCGAAGCTCGGCTGGCTGACCATCGCCAGCACTTCACCGGTACTCGGATCCAGGGCTACCACCGCGCCACGGCGCCCGCCCAGGGCCAGTTCCGCGGCTTCCTGCAACTTGATGTCCAGGCTCAGGACAATGTCCTTGCCGGGAATCGGGTCGGTGCGCTTGAGCACCCGCAGCACCCGGCCACGGGCATTGGTCTCGACCTCTTCGTAACCCACCTGGCCGTGCAGCTCAGGCTCGTAGAAGCGCTCGATGCCGGTCTTGCCGATATGGTGGGTGCCGCTGTAGTTCACCGGATCGAGGGACTTGAGCTCTTTCTCGTTGATCCGCCCCATATAGCCCACGGAGTGCGCAAAATGCGCGCCCTGGGGGTAATGCCGGACCAGCTGGGCCACCACTTCCACACCGGGCAGGCGGAACTGGTTCACCGCGATCCGGGCGATCTGCTCTTCCGTCAGCTCGAACAGGATCGGCACCGGCTCGAAAGGCCGACGCCCCTGCTTCATGCGCTTTTCAAACAGCACCCGGTCTTCCGGAGTCAGCTCCAGCACCTCGACGATCACGTCGAGCACCTGCTGCCAGTCGCCGGAACGCTCGCGGGTCATGCTCAGGCTGAAGCTGGGCCGGTTGTCCGCCACCACCACGCCATTGCGGTCGAAAATCAACCCGCGAGTCGGTGGAATCGGCTGCACGTGGACCCGGTTGTTCTCCGAAAGGGTGGAGTGGTAGTCGTACTGGATCACCTGCAGGTAATACAGCCGGGCAATCAGCACACCGATCAGGCAAACCACCATGATGGCGCCGAACACGACACGGCCACGCACCAGACGGGCGTCTTTTTCGTGGTCCTTGATGCGGATCGGCTGGGACATGAGGGGCGCGGGCTACTTGTGGTAAGGGTGCCCGGACAGCACGGTCCAGGCGCGATACAGCTGTTCACCGATGAGAATCCGCACCAGCGGGTGCGGCAAGGTCAGCGGCGACAGCGACCAGCGCTGATCCGCCCGCGCACAGACCTCCGGCGCCAGCCCTTCCGGGCCGCCGACCATGAAATTCACGGTGCGCGAATCGAGACGCCAGCGATCCAGTTCCACCGCCAGTTGCTCGGTGCTCCAGGGTTTGCCATGCACCTCGAGGGTGACGATGCGCTCGTTATGCCCGACCTTGGCCAGCATGGCCTCGCCCTCCTGACGGATGAAGCGAGCCACGTCGGCGTTCTTGCCCCGGGTATTGAGCGGAATTTCCACCAGTTCCAACGCCAGCTCGGATGGCAGACGCTTGGCATACTCGTGCCAACCCTCTTCCACCCACTTGGGCATGCGTGAACCGACAGCGATCAGACGCAGGCGCACAGCCGTCCCTTATTGCTGGTCTTTGTTGAGCTTGGTGAAGTGCTCGTGACCATGCTCCGGGCTGTGGTGCTTGCCATCGGCCGCGCGGCTCTGCTCGGCGCCCTGCCACAGACGCTCCAGGTCGTAGAACTGGCGGGCCGAGGCGGTCATCATGTGCACGATCACGTCGTCCAGGTCCAGCAGCACCCAGTCGCTGTCGCCCTTGCCTTCTTCACCCAATGGGCGCACGCCTTGGGCCTTGACCATTTCACGGACCTTTTCCAGCATCGCGCCGATCTGGCGGTTGGAGGTACCGGTAGCGATGATCATGTAGTCAGTGATGCTCTGCTTGTCGCGAACATCGATCACCAGGACGTCCTGGGCCTTGACGTCTTCCAGCGCGGCGACAGCCACCTTGACCAGATCTTCGCCTTTCATTACTTGGTTAGTCATATAAAACTCGTTTAGCTCGTATGTTTGGAACGCCGCTCAGCACAGGCCGGCAGCGCTCCTTCAGTTCGGCGCACGGTAAAGCCCGTGTGCATCGATATAGGCCAGGACCGCGTCAGGCACCAGGAAACGTACCGACTTACCGCTGGCCAGCAGTTGACGGATCTGGGTGGCGGACACCGCAAGCGGCGTCTGCCAGACGAATGCAATGTGTCCCCCAGGCCCTTGCAGGGCCAAAGGGTCGCTCACCGAACGCGCTGCCAGCAGGTTGCGCAAGGCATCCGGCGGTTCGCTGTCGGCATCCGGGCGTTGCAGCACCAGGATGTGGCAATGCTGGAGTAACTCTTCCCAGCGATGCCAGGTGGGCAGGCCGCAAAACGCGTCCCAGCCCAGTAACAGAAACAACTGGTCATCTGCGGCCAGCTCGGCCCGCATCTGTTCCAGGGTGTCGATGGTGTAGGACGGCTTGTCCCGTTTCAGCTCACGGTCGTCCACCACCAGGGGTGAAACGCCCGCCACCGCACACTCGACCATCGCCAGACGATCGAGGGCCGACACCTGCGGTGTATCCCGATGGGGCGGCCTGGCACTGGGTACCAGGCGCAGCTCATCGAGTTGCATGGATTCCGCCACCTCCAGCGCGCCACGCAAGTGGCCGATATGCACTGGATCGAAGGTGCCGCCCAGCAGACCGATACGTTTGCCCATCAAGTACGCACGTGACCGTCGCCAAAGACTACGTACTTCTCGCTGGTCAGCCCTTCCAGCCCAACCGGGCCACGGGCGTGCAGCTTGTCGGTGGAAATGCCGATCTCCGCGCCCAGGCCGTACTCGAAGCCGTCGGCAAAGCGCGTCGAGGCATTGACCATGACCGAACTGGAGTCCACTTCGTTAAGGAAGCGCCGGGCGTCACTGAAGTTTTCGGTGACGATCGAGTCGGTGTGGTGCGAGCCATAGGTATTGATGTGCTCGATGGCCTGCTCCAGGTTGTCCAGCACGCGGATCGAGAGGATCGGCGCGGTGTACTCGGTGCGCCAGTCTTCTTCGGTTGCTTCCAACACACCGGCACCGAGGAGTGCGCGGGTTTGCGCACAGCCACGCAGCTCGACGCCCTTGTCGCGGTAGATCGCGGCCAATGGCGGCAATACGCGCTCGGCAATGGCGGAGTGAACCAGCAGGGTTTCCATGGTGTTGCACGGTGCATAGCGCTGGGTCTTGGCGTTGTCGGCAATGCGAATGGCCTTGTCCAGGTCCGCCGCGACATCGATATACACGTGGCAGACGCCGTCCAGGTGCTTGATCACCGGCACCTTGGCGTCACGGCTGACCCGCTCGATCAGGCTCTTGCCGCCACGGGGCACGATCACGTCGACGAACTCGGGCATGGTGATCAGCGCTCCAACCGCAGCGCGGTCGGTGGTTTCCACTACCTGCACCACGTGAGGCGGCAGGTCGGCCGCCGCCAGGCCCTGCTGAATGCAGGTGGCGATGGCGCGGTTGGAGTGGATCGCCTCGGAACCGCCGCGCAGGATGGTGGCGTTGCCCGACTTCAGGCACAGGCTGGCCGCATCGATGGTCACGTTCGGGCGCGACTCGTAGATGATGCCGATCACCCCCAGGGGCACGCGCATCTTGCCCACCTGGATGCCCGACGGCAGGTAGCGCATGTCGCGGATTTCACCGATGGGGTCAGGCAGCTTGGCCACCTGACGCAGGCCTTCGATCATTTCGTCGATACGCGCCGGGGTCAGCGCCAGGCGATCCAGCAGAGCCGGCTCCAGACCATTGGCCCGGCCGTTGGCCAGGTCCTGCTCGTTGGCCGCAGTCAGTTCCGGTCGTGCCGCGTCCAACGCATCGGCAGCCGCCAGCAGCGCACGGTTCTTTTGCGCGGTGGTGGCACGGGCGATCACCCGGGAAGCCTGGCGGGCAGCGCGACCCAGGCGGGTCATGTAGTCAAGAACGGACTCAGTCATGGTCTGGTGTGGTCTTGGCAAAGAGGAAAGCGGCTGATTATAGCTGTCGCGCCGGCCCACGGACAGCGGTCACGGGCGGATGGTCGAAATGGAGTGCAAATACCCGGCGTTCAGCCTGAATTAAGCCTGGAGTTGTTACCATTGCGTCACCTTTTCCGCCATAACCCTTCGCCACCATGTCCATTCTGACCTCTGCAAAACTGCCAAAAGCCCTGCCGGACGGCTTTTTCGACCGTGATGCCGAGCTTTTGGCCCGCGAACTGTTGGGCAAAGTCATCCGCCATAAAGTCGGCGATCTGTGGCTGTCCGCGCGCATTATCGAAACCGAAGCCTATTACTGCGAGGAAAAAGGCAGCCACGCCTCCCTCGGCTACACAGAAAAGCGTAAGGCTTTGTTTCTGGACGGCGGCCACATCTATATGTACTACGCCCGCGGCGGCGACTCCCTGAACTTCAGCGCCCGGGGCCCTGGCAATGCCGTACTGATCAAGTCCGCCTATCCCTGGGTCGATGAAGTCTCCGGCCCTGCCAGCCTGGCGCAGATGCTGCTGAACAATCCGGACGCCAGTGGCCGGCCGCGCCCCGCGCAAAAGCTCTGCGCCGGCCAGACCCTGCTGTGCAAGGCCCTGGGCCTGAAGGTTCCGGTCTGGGATGCGAAACGCTTCGATCACGAGATTCTCTTCGTCGAAGATGTGGGTGCCGCCGTGCCACACATCCTCCAGACCACCCGCCTGGGCATCCCCCATGGGCGTGACGAACACCTGATGTATCGCTTTGTCGATGCCGCCTACGCCCCCTACTGCACGCGCAACCCTATGCGTCGCGGCCAGGTCGAAGGGCGCGACTACCTGGTGCTCGGCTGACGCCACCGTCCCACCTCAGCAAAAAACAACAACGGAGTTGAATTTATGGGCCCATGGCTCGACAGCGTGACCGCCTGGCTAACCAGCAACCCCCAATGGCTGGCAGCCGCAGTGTTCATCGTGGCCTGCATGGAATGCCTGGCGATCGTGGGCCTGATCGTGCCGGGCACGGTCCTGCTGTTCGCGATTGCGGTACTGGCCGGCAATGGCGCCCTGTCACTGGGGGAAACCCTGCTCCTGGGTGCTGCCGGCGGATTGCTGGGGGACGTGATGTCCTATCTGCTGGGACGGCATTTCCACCAAGGCATTCGCCGCTTGCCCGGCCTTCGTCATCACCCTGAATGGATCAGCGGTGCGGAAAGCTACTTCCAGCGCTATGGCATCGCCAGCCTGCTGGTGGGCCGCTTCATCGGCCCGCTACGACCGATGCTGCCGATGGTGGCCGGAATGTTCGACATGCCGTTCCCACGCTTCCTCGCCGTCAGCCTGCTGGCGGCGGCGGGCTGGTCGCTGGCCTATCTGCTGCCGGGCTGGGCCACGGGTGCGGCGATTCGCCTGCCCCTGCCCGAAGGCTTCTGGCCCCAGGCGGGCATCGTCATTGGCAGCCTGGTGGTGCTTGTCGGCCTGAGCGTCAACAGCAGCCTGCGGCGCCATCGCCGGGCAACCCTGTTGATGTCCGGCCTGAGCCTGCTGATTCTGGCAGGGCTGTTCATCGGCTATCCGTACCTGACGCAGTTCGACCAGGGCCTGATCGCCCTGGTACAGGAGCACCGGGACCCAGCTCTGGACAAGATCATGGTCATGGTCACCCAGATCGGCGAGTTCCGCGCCATGTTCATCCTCAGCGCAGTGCTGACCCTGCTGCTCCTGGCCCTGCGCCAATGGCGCCAGGCCGCGTTCGCCGGAGCGACCCTGCTGTGTACTGCCCTGGCCAACACCGGCAGCAAATGGTTCTTCGCACGGGTACGCCCTGAAGTGCTGAGCGAGCCTCTCACCAGTTTCAGCATGCCCAGCGGTCACTCTTCCGGCTCCTTCGCCCTGTTCTTGACCCTGGCAGTTCTGGCCGGCCGTGGCCAGCCACCCCGCATGCGCCTGACCTGGCTGTTGCTGGGCTGCCTGCCGGCGGCCGCCATTGCCTTGTCGCGGGTCTACCTGGGGGCCCATTGGCCAACCGACATTCTCGCCGGCGCCATGCTCGCGGCCTGTGTCTGCGCCGCCAGCCTGACCCTGAGCCAATGGCAAGGCCCGCTCAAGCCGATGCCGGCCAGGGCCTGGTGGCTGCTACTGCCGGTCATGCTGTTGATGTGCGGATACATGGCGACACGGCACTTGCCTCACGCCCTGCTGCGGTACGCCTATTAAAAACGCCAGAGGCAAGCTGCGGCCGCCACTACAGGCTGCGGCTCAGGCGAAGAGTTCGCCTTGCAGCTCGTCCAGCAACTGCTGGATGGCATCCAGACGCTGCTGCGGGTCATCCAGTTGCAGCAGGTCGATCTTGTCCTGTTCGGAAAAAGGCAGCAGGTAGGCCAACTGATTGGCCAGTGACAGCTGCCCCGTAGCCTCGACCCCCATATCCAGGGCCTCGACCATCGGATGTTCGGCCAAGGCCTTGAGCAGCGCAATCAGGTCCGCATCCTCATCCTGCAACGGCTGTTCGGGGGCCTCTTCCAGCCATTGCACCCGCGCCACCGTCAGTTGGTCTTTCTGCACTTCGCTTTGCAGAATGCGAAAACGCCGACCGCCCTTGACCCTGATTCCCAGCAGCCCGTTGTCCTGCTGGTGGAAGTCGGTGATCAAGGCTTCACAGCCAATTTGCGCATAGCCCTGGGCGGCCGTCCCGACCTCCTCCCCTTCAAGGATGCACACCACCCCAAACCCGCTGCCCTGCTTCATGCAGCGCCCGATCATGTCGAGATAACGCGCCTCGAAAATCTGCAGATCGAGAATGCAATCGGGAAACAGCACGGTATTCAGAGGAAAAAGCGCCAGGTTCATACTTCCTTCCTTAAACCAGCAACGACACCGCCAACGGCAGCAACACCGCCGTGGCCACGCCCATCAGACTCATCGCCAGCGCCGCAAAGGCGCCGCACTCCTCACTTTCCTGCAAGGCCACCGAGGTGCCCACTGCGTGGGCGGTCATGCCCAGGGCCATGCCTCGCGCTTCCGGGCCATGCACCCCCAAACGGTTGAGCAGCCCCGGGCCAAATATCGCTCCGATCACTCCGGTAATCAGCACGAAGACCGCCGCCAACGCCGCCACGCCACCAATCTGCTCGGCCACCAGCATGGCAATGGGCGAGGTCACCGACTTGGGCGCCATGGTCATTAGGATCATGTGCTCGGCACCAAACCACCATCCCAGCAGTACGCCCAGGCTGGTAGCCACGACGCCACCCACCACCAGCGTAGCCAATATCGGCCAGAACAATTGGCGGATCCGTCGCAGGTTGAGGTACAGCGGCACCGCCAGGGCTACCGTCGCCGGGCCCAGCAGAATGCTCAGGATTTCGGTGCTCTTGCGGTACTCGGCATAGCTCAGGCCGCAGCCGAGCAGCACGCCGATCACCAGTAGCATGGACACCAGCACCGGCTGCAGGAACATCCAGCGGGTCTTCTCGAACGCCGCCAGCACCAGTTGATAGGCACCCAGCGTGATGCCGATGCCAAACAGCGGGTGATGGATCACCGCGGCCCAGGCCCCCTGCCAATCGAAGATCATTGACTGTCCTCCTGCCGGCCCTGGCGCTTGACCAGGCGCTGCATCAGCACGCCGACAAAGGCCATCGAGATCACCAGGGACAACACCAGCGCGCCGGTAATGGCCCAGAAGTCCGCGGCGATGTCCCGGGCATAGACCATGACCCCCACCGCAGGCGGCACCAGCAGCAGCGGCAGGTAACGCAGCAGGCTGCCAGCCGCGAGATTCAGCGGCTCGCCCACTTCACCGCGCACCACCAGGAAAACCAGCAGCAGCAACAGGCCGATGATGGGCCCGGGAAGCACGGGCAACAGCAGGTGATTGAGCGCCGTTCCGAGCAATTGGAACAGCACCAGCCATGTCAAACCGCGTAACAACATACCGCCTCTCCAGCCAGATCCCGTCGCGCATTATAAGCACGCAGGTGCTATGAACCGGCATTCGCCAAAAGCATGGATGTTTACCGGGAAGGATCGCCATGATGATCTAAAGTGGAAGTTTCAGAGCGCACCACACAACGTCGAATACTAATAAATCGTTGATCCAAGGAGAGTCTCAATGCCCCATGTTCCTGTTGCAGAGCTCAAAGATTATGTCGGGAAGGAACTCGGACGTTCCCCATGGCTCACCATCGACCAGGAGCGCATCAACCTCTTCGCCGAGGCGACCGGTGACTTCCAGTTCATCCACGTGGATCCGGTCAAGGCCGCACAGACCCCGTTCGGCAGCACCATTGCCCACGGTTTCCTGACCCTGTCGCTGATCCCCAAACTGATGGAAGACATCCTCGTGCTGCCCCAGGGCCTGAAGATGGTGGTCAACTACGGCCTGGACAGCGTGCGTTTCATCCAGCCGGTGCCAGTCAATTCCAAGGTGCGGCTCAAGGTCGACCTGACTGAAGTCACCGAAAAGAAACCCGGTCAGTGGCTGCTCAAGGCGACTGCCACCCTGGAAATCGACGGCCAGGAAAAACCGGCCTATATCGCCGAGCCGCTGTCGCTCTGTTTCGTCTGAAATCCCTCCGATGCGAAACAGCTCACGCTGTTTCGCTCAACCTCTCTATATATAAGACACACCGCTGCGGCATACTCGGTCCCCTAATTATCCGGAACCCGTTATGCGCCCACTTGCACCCCTGGTTTTGACCCTATTGCTCAGTGCCTGTGGCGACGGCGAATCGCTGTTGCCACCCGATGCCCGCCTGCCGGACGGCGGGCGCTATCGAGGCGACCTGGTCAATGGCCTGCTCCAGGGACAAGGGCGCATCGACTACCCCAACGGCAGTTGGTACGCCGGCCAGTTCGACAAGGGCCAGTGGCATGGCCAGGGGGAATGGCACGGCAGCAACGGCGAGGTCTATCGCGGCCAGTTCCAGCAAGGGCTGTTCCATGGTCAGGGCACCCTGACCACCAAGGACAGCAGCTACAGCGGCGGCTTCAAGCTCGGCCGCCGGGATGGCGAAGGCACCCTCAAAGAAGACGGCATGACCTACCGCGGCGAATTCAAGGCCGACCTGTATTCGGGCCTCGGGCGCCTGGAACTGGACGACGGCAGCCAGTACCAGGGCCAGTTCGCCAAGGGCAAGCCCAATGGCGAAGGCCAGCGCAGCGACGCCAGCGGCAACCAGTTCACCGGCAACTTCGTCAACGGCCAGCTGGAAGGCAACGGCACCTTCAACAGTGCCGAAGGCGACATCTACGTTGGCGGCTTCAAGCACAACCAGCTCAACGGCAAGGGCCGCTACGAAAACTCCGACGGCGACGTCTGGATCGGCCAGTTCAAGGAAGGCGCCCTGAGTGGCAAGGGCGAACTGACCGGCGCCGACGGCAGCCACTATGTCGGCACCTTCAGCGACTGGCGCTTCAGCGGTGAGGGGCGGCTCAACCTCAGCGATGGCAGCTTCTACGTTGGCGGCTTCGACAGTGACAACTACCAAGGCCACGGCGTACTGGTACTGCGCGATGGCAGCGTGCAAAGCGGTGTATGGAACAACGGCCTGCGGGTTCGCGACGCCGATGGCAAGCTACTGCCAGACCCGCTGGAAACTGCGCTGCTGGTCCAGGGCCGCTTGCTCAAGGAAGCCCTCGATACGGTGCCCGCCTCCACCCCGGCCATCGAACTCTACAGCCTGACCCTGGCCGGCGACGGCAAGCAGAGCGTGTTCCTGCGCGAGGCCGACTATGTCAGCAACATGCTCGCCAGTCGCTTCGGCGCCTACGGCCAGATCCGCCTGGTCAATCACCGCGACCACCTGATGAACCGGCCCATGGCCACCCGGGAAAACCTGCGCCGCGCCGCCCAGACCCTGGCCGAACGCAGCGGCCCGGAAGACCTGGTGTTCATCTACCTCACCAGCCACGGCACCAGCGCCCACGAACTGGTGCTGGACCAGCCGCGCCTGGAGCTGGCAGACCTGCCCGCCGATGAACTGGCCACCGCCCTGGCCCCGCTGAAGAACCGCGACAAGATCATCGTCATCTCTTCCTGCTACTCCGGCGGCTTCATCCCGGCCCTCAAGGATGAGCGAACCCTGATCATGACCGCATCCCAGGCAGACCGGGTGTCCTTCGGCTGCTCGGAAGAGGCCGACTTCACCTACTTTGGCGATGCCCTGTTCGCCCAGGCGC